>JAZQFU010000165.1:0-15406 GCA_045539675.1 Clostridia bacterium
AGAGCATGAGGGAATTAAATTTACCTTCTGCACTTATGAGAGAATATAAAAATGATGCCCGCCGCAAAATGCGACGGGCGTTTTTATATTTTTAATTTTCTTAAAAACACATCCATTCCCTCAGGCATACTTTCCTTTATGAGCATATATCCCTGATTTGATGCTATCATCAGATAGAAATTGGTTTTTGTTTCAATTATCTTATAAAGCTTGGAATACTCTATTCTTTCTTCTCCTACCCTTGATTTCTTCATAAAATATGAATCGTAAAAATCATATTCCAATTCGGAATTAACAGCAAGCTTATTTGAATAGTATACTTTTTTCAACGGTCTTGTGGTTGAAAAATATTCCAGCACAGGCAAAAGCACAGCGGCAAAATAAAAGAGAAATTGTCTTGTGAGAGTACCGATAACCATAAAGAACACAAAAAGTAATATTCCTGTAATCAGCAATCTTGGTTTGCTTAGTGTAAGGATATATTTCTTATATTCTTCAAAGGTAATTTGCGCTTTTGTATGATATAATACTTCCATTTCTTTATCCTTTCCGGCATATTCTGTTCACGCCTCAACCATAATGGTTTTATAATCGGTATAAATAACCATTCCCGGCTTTGCCCCCGAAGGCTTTTTGACGTAGCGTACGAAGGTATAGTCAATGGGAATTTTGGCGCCGCCGGTTTTACTTAGTGATGCGGCTATTTTTGCCGCCTCAAAAATGGCGGTATCGGTGGCTTCCCTGCCATCCAGCTTAAGAATTGTATGAGTTCCGGGATAATCCTTTATATGGAACCACAAATCGTAGGGACGGGCGATTTTCAAGGTAAGCTCATCATTCTGAATATTATTTCTTCCAGATATAACCTGAAAGCCGTCGGAGGTTTCGAAGGTTAAGAAGGTGCTTTTAGGTTGTCCTCTTTTTTTCTTCGTGGCATTGCTTTTCTTTATATAGCCTTCTCTTATAAGCTCCTCCTTTATGGCTTCTATATCTGCCTGAGAGGAAGCATTTTTTAAGAAAACAAGCTCTGATTCAAGGAAAGCGAGCTCCTTTTCTGCAGCTTCAAGCTGTTTTTTTGCTTCGGCAACCCCCGTTTTTCCTCTGCGGTAATCCTTGAAATACTTCTGGATATTCTGCGAAGGAGAATGCATGGGATTAAGCTTTACGGTTTTATTCTCACCCGTATAGTAATTGAGAACTGTTATTTCCGATTCTCCGCCCTTAAGAAGATGAATATTTGAGGTTAAAAGCTCACCGCAAAGACGAAGCTCTTCAAGAGAATCCTCATTTAAGAGGGTATCCCTGTGAATCTGAATTTTTTTCTTCAGCTTATCGCAAAGATTTGTTACCAGAGTTGTAAGCTCATGGGTACGGATGCTCATTTTTCTTTCAAAGTGAAGTCTCTGATAGAAGGTATCAAGCATAAGGCTTACGGAATCAAACTGCTCTTTTTTATAACCTTCGCCGTACTGATTGAGCTCCACCGCCGAAAAATACTTCGGGATACTTCCCTCATAAAGAATTCCGGGCGCAAATTCGTCTTTATTTATCTTTTCCAGATACTCACAGAGTCCTGAAAGAAGCTTTTCCTTTTTTTCATTATCCGAAGGAAGAATATGAACGCTACCCTCACCCATAGCATAAAAAGCACCCTCTCTTGAAGTGAGAGGTGAAATTCCTTCATACACCTTCATAAGAAGCTTATCGCAGTCAACCTCTTCGCCGTCAAAGATTTTCTCTCTGAGTTCTTCCTCTGAAAACTTTGTAAAATCAAGCTTTCCCTGACCGGGAGCAGGTTCATAAATAAGTCCCGGAAGAAGTTGTCTTTTTGATGAAAGGGTAAAGTCAACTCTTTTGATGCTATCGGTAACCCTGTAGCTTTCATCGGTCAGAATGATATTACTGTGCCTTGACATAATCTCAATAATAAGATATTTTTCAGTTATATCGCCAAGCTCGTTATATGAGCTTACTTTGATTTTTAAAATTCTGTCTGACCCAAGCTGCTCAAAGGAAAGAATCTTTCCTCCGCCCAGATGCTTTCTTAAAAGCATACAGAAAAGGGGCGGTGTATCGGGATTGGTGAAGCTTTCATTTGTAAGGTGAACTCTGGGATAATTGGGGTCTGCACTTAAAAAAAGCTTATATCCTCCCTCGGGAGTTCTTACGCTTAAAACTATTTCATCCTTTTCAGGCTGATAAATTTTATCTATTTTTCCTCCGGTAAGCTTTTCTTCAAGCTCACATTTAACACTTCGGAGGACTATTCCGTCAAATGCCATATTTTTTCTCCGTTTAGTAATTTTTCTTGCGGTCTGAACTTTTTTAACATTCCGTTTTTTTGGGGAATAGGAAAAAAAGAATCAGAATTAAGCATTATCTTATTTCTTTTTCTGCGGTCTGAACTTTTTTAACATTCCCCACTCAGAAGGCTTTTGTTATCTGCTCTACCATCTCCTCATTTGAAGATGTAGTTATCATTTTTGTTATAAGATTTTCGGTTACCTCTGCGGTACTCTGCCCCGAAAGTGCCTTTCTTAAGGTCCAGGATGCCTGAAGCTCCTTCGGACTCAAGAGAAGGTCTTCTCTTCTGGTGCCCGATTTATTGATATCAATTGCGGGGAAGATTCTCTTTTCGGAAAGCTTACGGTCAAGATGAACCTCCATATTTCCCGTTCCCTTAAACTCCTCAAAAATAACCTCATCCATACGGCTTCCCGTTTCAATAAGAGCCGTTGCAAGAATGGTTAATGAGCCGCCGTTTTCTATATTTCTTGCGGCACCGAAGAATTTTTTCGGCTTATAGAGTGCCGCCGGATCGAGTCCGCCCGAAAGGGTTCTCGCAGAGGGTGTTATGGTAAGGTTATAAGCTCTTGAAAGTCTTGTTAAGCTATCAAGAAGAATAACAACATCCTTTTCATGCTCAACAAGTCTCATAGCTCTTTCAAGCACCATTTCCGCAACTGCGGTATGATTTTCGGGAAGCTCATCAAAGGTTGAATATATAACCTCTGCGCTGATGCTTCTCTTAATATCCGTTACCTCCTCGGGTCGTTCATCAATAAGAAGCACGATAAGAGTAATCTCGGGATTATTTTTTGTTATACTGTTTGCAATATCCTTGATTAAGGTTGTTTTTCCTACCTTGGGAGGAGCAACAATCATTCCTCTCTGCCCCTTTCCTATTGGGGCGATAAAATCTATCATACGCATTGGGTAGCCCTTCTGACTTACCTCAAGCTTTATGCGTTCATTGGGGAAAATGGGAGTTAAGGTATGAAAATCCGCTCTTCTTATTGCTTTTCCGGGAGGATCTCCGTTTATGGAATCAATAAAGATAAGTGCTGCAAATTTTTCATTTTCCTTCTGAAGGCGAACCTTTCCCTCAATCCAGTCCCCCGTTTTAAGATTGAATTTTCTTATAAAGGTAGGAGAAACAAAACTGTCATCAGAGCCTGAAAGATAATTATCGCATCTTAAAAATCCGTAACCGTCTTCAAGCACCTCAAGAATTCCCTTTACGTCTCTTGCACTTTCTCTTATTCTGGGATTTTTCTCTTCTGCAGGAGCTGCCTCCGTTTCTTCCTCTTTAACAGGCATAGCTTCCTTTACCTTGTTTTTTTCTTCATTTATCTTTTCCAGTATAAGCTCCTTAAGCTCCGCTTTTTTGATTGACGACGGAAGCTTCATTCCGAATTCCTTTGCGATTTCCTTAAGCTCGGGAAGCTTCATTTCGTCTATTTTATTAATATCAGTCATTACCATCCGCTCCTTCCGTTACCAATACTTTCGGATATCTTACCTTCATTCCGAAAAACCGTGCATTCTCATTGAAAAACTTTTGGGAAACAAAGGACTTTGGGATTTCCTCTGCCACATATTCATAAAGCTTTACGGTAGGGAAAAAGGAAAGAACAAGCATCAGAAGATAAATCACAAATACCCCCTGAGCCAATCCGAAAATTCCGCCCAACAGTTGATTTATCTTACCTATTATGAAGAGCTTGTTTATTTTATGGGAGAATTTTTTCAGGAAAAGTGCAAGAATCCGCACTACAACAAAAACAAGAATTATGCTTATTATATTAACGGTAAGCACCGTCATCGCCTCGGAAACCGAACCAACCAGACTGTTGAATGCCTGCTTTGAAGACTCCATAATGGAATTTTTCATAAACTCGGGAAGCCCGGCAAAAAACTCGGGGAGACTCTGCATCAGCGCTTCATTATCTGAAAGAGTAGCAAGAATCAGGCTATGTATCCATTCATAAAGCGGAGTATTAATAAGTGCTCCCGCAAGCAGAGGATAAAAAATCCAGGTCATAATTCCTGTGAAAAAAAGTGAAAACAAACTGAATACAGCTTTGATAAACCCGCATTTCAGTCCGTAAATAACAAACGCCGCAAGAATAAGAATCATTATAATATCTACAATTGAAAATCCCATAGTTTTGCTCCTATTTAATAATTTTCACTTCCGAGTTACCAATTAATACAATTTTATTTCTGCCGATAAAGGAAACATTCTGCATTTCCCTGTCGCAGGAAATCTGTCTTATCTTATTACCGCCCATGGAAATTATATCTGCGGATTTTCTGTGAGTAAGTAATATATTACTGTTTTTAAAATCAATTGCCAGAATTTCCTCCTCGGTAGTATAGCTGCCCTTAAGCTTTCCGCCTGAGTTCACAATTTCCACAGTATTTACGGGATTGGAAACACTTCCGAAGGAAAGCACCGTATTGCCGTTATCGGTGATTCTGAAATATCTTAAGAATTTATCATTATATGAATATTCCCATTTTCTGTGACCGTTGGCATCATAGCAGTAAAGTGCCTCATCCGATAAACCGATAAGATTTCTTCCGGAAAATTCAATATTGGTTACAAAAGCTGCATCAAGAGTTGCGGTTGCATATGCCTCTGCTTCACCTTTATTGAAAAAGAGAATTCCTGAATTCATTTTGCCGGAAACAAGCTCCGAAGTTAAAACTGCGAGTCTTTTTCCGTTTCCCGCAACGGCAACATCGAGAATATTATTTACTCCGGAGTGCCAGATAAAGAATCTTTCACCCTTTTTATCATAGAAAACCGCCTGATTTTTTGCCCCTGCATCCGAGGTTATTGCCGCGAAGCTTCCGTCGTCAAAGACCTTTGCAGACTGGAGATTATATTCAGTTTCTATACGGTGATAAATCCTTTTGTTATCAAAAACAACAAGCCGTCTGCCGTTGGCATCAAAGGCAAGAAGATATTCTCCCTCCGTTCGTATAACCGGCTCGGAAAAACCGGCAATTATGGATGATACTTCATCATAATTTGCCGTATTTACCAGCTCACCATTCTGATTATACGCGCAGATTCCGTTCTTATTTTTAAATATTATATTATCTCCGAAGACGGAATATGTGCCCGAAATACTTTTATCCACCTCAAGAACGGTTTTGCTTGAATAATTACCTCCACGGTATACGACACCTTTCACAAGCTGGCTATTGACAAAAAGATGAGCACAAAGGCAGACAAAAGCCATAACAGCGATTGTTATTATTACCGCCCGTCTTCTTCTTTGCTTTCTTTGTTTTCTTTGCATAGTTCGTTCATTCATTATAAAAAACCTCTTTAAGATAAAGTCCCTGCGGCGGTGCGGTTGCTCCCGCCCTTTCCCGGTCTCCGCCAAGAATAATGCTTTCTATTTCTTCGGGAGCGATTTTCCCCACTCCCACAGCTACAAGAGTTCCGGCTATTATTCTTACCATATTATAAAGAAAGCCGTTGCCGGTAACATCAATATTTATTAAATCTCCGCTTTTTGAAATTTCAATTGAATAAACTGTGCGGACGGTGGTTTTAACGCTGCCGCCCTGAGCCATAAATGCCTTGAAATCGTGCTCACCAACTATGAATTCTGCACCCTTTTTCATCTTTTCCATATCAAGCTCCGCCGGAAAAAACCAGCTGAAGGAATTATAAAAGGGATCACGGATGCGACTGTTATATATTTTATAGCGATATGTTTTTCTTAGTGCGCTGAAGCCTGCATGGAAGTCTTCGCCGACCTCCTCGCAGCTTTTGACCGAAATATCATCGGGAAGAACTGAATTGAATGCAAGGGGAAATTTTTCCGCAGGAATTGAAGAATTGGTTTTGAAATTAAAGCAATATCCGATTCCGTGAACTCCGGCATCGGTTCGCCCGCATCCGATGATTTTAACATCCTCACGGGTTAATTCCGAGGCGGCACGCTCCACGGTCTGCTGAACGGTTTTCCCGTCCGGCTGAGACTGAAAGCCGTGATATGCCGCACCCGAAAAAGACATAATACATTTTATATTTCTCATAAGCCCTCCTTAAAACCCGGTTATTTCAAAACCGAGAATTCCCGGAAGAAACGCCGCGGCAAAAAAGAGAATAAACACGCATACCGCTTTGAAATCCGTAAAGGAAGGTTTTGTTTCGTTAAGTCTGGTTCTTTTTTCTCCGCCGTTATAGCATCTTGCTTCCATTGCAACGGCAAGATCATCCGCTCTTCTGAAGGCGCTGATAAAAAGCGGAACAAGAATGGGAATAAGTGCCTTTCCTCTTTTTATAAGGCCGCCGCTTTCAAAATCTGCTCCTCTTGCCTTCTGAGCCTTCATTATTTTATCTGTTTCTTCGATTAATGTGGGAATAAATCTTAAGGCTATGCTCATCATCATGGCAAGCTCATATGCCGGAACTCCCAGCTTTGCAAAGGGCTTAAGAAGCTTTTCAATACCGTCCGTAAGCATTATGGGAGTTGTGGTATAGGTAAGAAAGGTGCTTCCCGTCACCAGAAGGATAATCCTTAAAGCCATAAAAAGCGAAGCAAAGATTCCTTCATAGCTTACGTCCCATATAATAAAAGTGAATGCCCTTCTGCCATCAGTTAAAAATATATTCAGAATAAAGGTGAATATAAGAAATATAAAGACCGGCTTAAGACCCTTAAATATAAATTTAAAAGGAATTTTTGAAACTGCAAGAACTACAGCAAGAAAAAGAGTGATAACGGCGTAGCCCATAAACCCTTTAACGAAAAAAACAAGAATCATATATATAAGAGTGAGCATTATCTTAACCGAAGCATCCATTTTATGGATTGCAGATTCAGACGGATAATACTGACCCAGAGTAATATCGGAAAGCATTAATTATCCCCCTTTCCGAGAAGCTTCATAATTTCTCTTTTTGCCTGAGAAACAGTATATATATTTTCGGGAAGCCTGTATCCCTTTTCACGAAGCTCATTCACAACCCGGGAAACCTGAGGTATTCCAAGTCCGATTTTTGAAAGCTCGTCCATATGAGCAAAGATTTCCTCTCTGCTTCCGTCCATAACAAGACTGCCCTTATTCATAACCATAATACGGTCTGCGTTATTTGCTATATCCTCCATACTGTGTGAAACAAGAATGACCGTCATTCCCGTAGCATCACGAAGCTCACGGATGCTTGACAGAATTTTATTTCTGGTCTTAGGATCAAGACCTGCCGCAGGCTCATCGAGAATCAGAATTTCGGGATTCATTGCAATTACCCCTGCAATGGCAACACGCCTTTTCTGACCACCCGATAAATCAAAGGGAGATTTTAAGAGAAGCTCCTCCTTTACTCCCGAAAGAGCGCAGGCACGCATAACACGTTCCTTCGTCTCATCTTTAGAAAGCCCCATATTTAAAGGCCCGAAGGCTATATCCTTATAAACGGTTTCTTCGAAAAGCTGCTGCTCGGGATACTGAAAAACAAGCCCCACACGGCTTCTTGCCTCTTTCAGACTTTTTTTATCGGAAAATATGCTTTTTCCGTCAAGTATAACGTCTCCCTCCGTAGGAGAAAGAAGTCCGTTAAGATGCTGAATAAGGGTGGATTTTCCCGAACCGCTGTGACCAATCAGTCCGATAAACTCACCCTTCGAAAGCTTAAAGCTTATTTCCGAAACTGCATTACTTGAAAATGCAGTTCCCGGCATATAGGTATGGGATAAATTCTTTACCTCTAAAATCAAAACTATGCCTCCAGTAACTTTTCAAGCTCAGCTACACATTCTGCAACCGAAAGCTTATTTATGGAAACCTCTGCCCCTTCTTTCCGAAGCTCATATAAAAGCTCGGTAGTCTGGGGAACATCAAGTCCCACGGATTTCAGCATTTCAACCTGAGAGAAAACCTCCGGCGGTTTACCGTCGCAGATAACCTCTCCGTCATTTATTATAACAATACGGTCTGCCTCTGCCGCCTCATCCATATTATGCGTTATGAGAATAACCGAAAGACCGAACTCGTTCTTAAGCTTATGAAGAACCTCCATAACCTCTGCCCTTCCCACGGGATCGAGCATTGCCGTAGGCTCGTCAAGAACAATATAAGAGGGACGAAGAGCGATAACACCGGCAATTGCAACTCTCTGCTTCTGACCGCCCGAAAGCATATGAGGAGCTTTTTTTCTTTCCCCATAAAGACCTACGGATTTAAGAGCCGAATCTACTCTTTCCCTTATTTCTGCGGATGGAATTCCAAGGTTTTCCAGAGCAAAAGCAACATCTTCTTCAACCACCGTTGCAACAATCTGGTTATCCGGATTCTGAAAAACCATTCCTACGTTTTTTCTTATCTCAAAAATGCTTTCTTCATCTGAGGTATTCTTACCGTCAACCTTTACACTTCCCGATGACGGAATATAGATTCCGTTAAGAAGCTTGGCAAAGGTGGATTTTCCCGAGCCGTTATGACCGAGCACCGCAAGAAATTCCCCCCTGGCAATATTAAGATTTATGCCTTTAAGGACTGATTTTCCCTTTTCATCCTCAAATTCAAAAAATAAATCACTGCATTCTATCATTTTAATACTCCCATCTTGCCGCAGCACCGCAGGGCAGATTAAAGCCCGAGGCGGTTATGGGAAGTCCAAGCTCCGATGAGCTCACCTCTCCGCCGTATTTTTTCTTAACGGTGAGAGAAAGAATATTTTCAACAACCGAAGGCGCAAGCCCTGTGGTATACGAATTGACAATAAAAAACGAGGGCTTATCCGTAAGCACGTTAACAAGCATTTCAATAAGCGGATAAATCTTTTCTTCGAGAGTCCAGACCTCTCCGCCGGGCCCTCTTCCGTATGAGGGCGGATCCATAATAACCGCATCGTAGCGGTTTCCTCTTTTTATTTCCCTCTGAACAAATTTAACCGCATCGTCAACTATATATCTTATACGGTCACCCGAAAGTCCGTTAAGCTCAACATTTTCCTTACACCATGCCATAATCCCCTTAGAGGCATCAACGTGACATACAGAGGCTCCTGCCTTCAAAGCGGCAACGGTTGCACCGCCGGTATATCCGAAAAGATTGAGAACCTTTATTTTTCTGCCTTCAGCATGAATTTTATCTGTTATAAAATCCCAGTTAGCCGCCTGCTCAGGGAAAATCCCCATATGCTTAAAGCCGGTGGGTTTTATCACGAACTTCAGATTCTTATAGGAAATATGCCACTTTTCGGGAAGCTTTCCCTTAATGAATTCCCATTCTCCACCGCCTTTTTTGCTCCTCTGATACCTGGCATTTACATTTGCCCATTCTTCTTTTTTTGCGCTTCCCGGCCAGATTATCTGGGGATCGGGGCGGATGAATCTGAAATTGCCCCATCTTTCAAGCTTTTCGCCGAAAGCGGTATCTATTACCTCGTAATCAATCCATTCATTACTTGCCCACATTCTGAAATTCCTCCTAACGGCAATTAAAACAAAAAATCCGCCAAAAGCTGCAAAAACAGTAATGGCGGAAAATCAAGTCACACTAAGCTATTATTTATAAAGGAATGTTAAAGCAAGTGACAGAACGATAAATAAAACAGCAAGAACCTTGGTTATGTTCTTTAAAAGTCCGTCAAGAGTTCTGCCCTTATTCTTTCCGAAGAAGGTATCTGCTCCGCCGGCGATACTTCCGGAAAGTCCGTAGCTTGAGCCTTCCTGAAGAAGAACCGTGGCAATAAGTCCAACTGTTACAATTATCTGAGCAATAAGTAATATAATTTTTAATGCTTCCATTATTTTCCCTCCGTATTTTTATCTAACTACGACATTATAACACGTTATTATTAAAAAGGCAAGTGTTTTTTAAAAAAGTTTTAATTTAGCGTAACGGATGCTAGTGAGTTATTGCACAGGTTACTACCCGAACCTCTCTTGCTCCCGCAAGCTTCAGCACCTTCGAACACTCCGAAGCGGTTGCACCCGTGGTAAGAATATCATCTGTGAAAAGCACGTTTTTTCTTTTTAATTTCTCCATAACAGCCGGACGCACCGCAAATACTCCGTGAACATTAGAAAATCTTGATGCAAAGGGCTGTCTGCTCTGTTTTTCGTTTTCACGGGTTTTATAAATTGCATTCTTAATAACGGGAATTCCAAGCTTTCCCGATATTCTCTCTGCAAGAACCTCTGACTGGTTATACCCTCTTTCCGCTTTGGTACGGCGGTTTACGGGAGGATATACAATAACATCGCAGGAAAGGTTTATTCCTTCAAGCTCACGGCACATAAATTCGGAAAGCACCCTTCCGCAACGTTTATCCGATGCGAATTTAAATCTTTTTACGGCGCTTTCAACCACGCCTTCATAATTAAAGGGAGCATAGCAGACATCAAAACGCATATTTCTTGAAGCACAGATTCTGCATACCTTTATCTCACCGGCTCCGTTAATCTGCCGCTGACATATAAGACACCGTTTTTCCTCCTTGAAGGGCAATTTGAAATAACAGTCATCGCAGTAATCCCGCTCTGCCCACCAGGGAAGCTCTTCACGACAGAAAACACAGGTTTTCGGCGCAAAAATATTTTTTATTCTATAATACAACATCAAATGTATCAAGCCTTTCGCAGAGAGTGGTAAACCTCTGATTTTCTCCTTCATTTTTTATCATCGAGTCAATACACTCATCGCTGCCCACCAGAACAACAAGAGATTTTGCCCTTGTTACTGCGGTATAAAGAAGATTACGGTTAAGAAGCCCCCGGTATCCGTAAAGGAGAGGAATTACCACCGCTTCAAATTCACAGCCCTGACTTTTATGCACGGTTATTGCATAAGCAAGGTCTATATCTTCAAGACTTCCCGAATCGTAGCTTGCAATTTTTCCGTCGTAGAATTCGATAATAACTGTGTTTTCATTCTTATTTATACTTCTGATTATTCCGGTATCTCCGTTGAAAATTCCCGAACCGTCGTTTCCCTTACCGTCTTCCCAGAGAATATCATAGTTATTTCTCGTCTGGATAACCCTATCGCCTTCACGGAAAACGTATTTTCCCCATTGCTTTTCTTTTTTAAGACGTGACGGCGGATTAAGCTTTTTCTGAAGCATCTCGTTTAAGGCAAAGGTTCCCAGCAGAGTTTTCTTCATGGGCGCAAGCACCTGAATTGCCATGGGATTATCGGTTTTAAGATAATTCGGAAGTCTTTCACTTAAAAGTCCTTCTATTTCCCGGGTAATAGCTTCGCTTGTCCCCTTTCTTATTATGAAAAAATCGCTTTCCTTTCCGCCTGCCTCCGGGAAATTCCCCTTAAGAATTCCGTGGGCATTATGAACTATCATGCTTTTCTTTGCCTGGCGGAAGATTTCATCAAGATATACACATGGAAATTTTTCTGAGTTGATTATATCTTTAAGCACGTTTCCGGCACCAACCGAGGGCAGCTGGTTTATATCGCCCACAAGAACAAGTCTTGTCTTTTTTCTTACTGCATTAAGAAGGGCGCTGAAAAGTTCAGCATCCACCATACTCATTTCATCTATTATAATAACATCGGTATTTATGGGATTCTCGCTGTTTTTAACAAATCTTTCCCTTCCGCCTGCACCGAAGGTTACCTCTAAAAGGCGATGGAGAGTAGACGCCTCTCTTTCACAAACCTCGCTGATTCTTTTCGCCGCCCGTCCGGTAGGTGCCGCAAGGGTTACCTTAAGCCCCTTTTCCTCCATAACGGCTATTATACTCTTTATTACGGTTGTTTTTCCCGTACCGGGTCCGCCGGTAATAATACTCACATTATTTTCAAGAACAGCACGTAGAGCCTTCTTCTGATTTTCAGCAAGCTCTATGCTGCAGGCTTCATAAACAAAATCGTAAACTGTTTTATAAAATAAACTTCTTCCCTTGTTTTCCCTTATGGCAATAAGCTTTGCGGCAATATTTGTCTCTGCCGCAAAAAGAGAAGGAAGAAAATATCTTATTTCATCTCCCGCTTCCGCATATATATTACTGTCTACCGAAAGATTCACAAGAGCATTGGCAATTTCCGTTTCCCCTGCCCCGAGAATCTCAGCCGCGTGAGCTGTCAGCATTTCTGCGGTAAGGTAGGTGTGCCCCGAAAGCGCCGCACGCTGAAGGGTATATCTTATTCCTGAACGGATTCTTCTTCCGTCCGATGAAGAGATTCCCATATTTTCCGCAATTTTATCAGCGGTTGTGAAAGAAATGCCGTCAACCGAGTCGCAGAGAACATAAGGATTCTCTTCAATTTTTTTAACCGAAAAGCTTCCGAGCACATTATTTATTTTCATTGCAAGATTAATCGAAATTCCGTATTTCTGCAAAAAAATGATAATATCGGTAACATTTTTCTTTTCAAGATACGATTCGCCGATTTCAGCCGCCCTGGTGGGAGAGATACCCTTGATTTCAGAAAGACGTTCAGGCTCCTCGGCAATAACCTCAAGAGAATCCGCACCGAATTTTTCCACAATTTTTCTCGCAGTTGCGGCTCTTACTCCGCGGATAATTCCCGAAGATAAAAATGCGGATATGGCAGTAACGGTTTTCGGCACACATTTTTCAAAGCTTTCCACCTTAAACTGCTCACCGTATTCCGGATGGCAGATGAAATTACCGTTGAGAACAAGATTCTCGCCTTCATATATAAAGGGAAGAATTCCCACCGCCGTAAAACCGTCATCGGTGGTGGAAAATTCCATCACCGTATAACCGTTTTCTTCATTCACATATATAATTTCTTCTACAATCCCTTCAACGGAAATATATTTTTCCTTCATTTTACCTCCGAACACTCATTTCAATACTGTTTTTAAAGTCCTCCTCCGACAAAAGAGAAACGGGCTTATTATCATTTTCCAGCCGTTTTATTATTCTTGCGGTTTCATCCTCCGAGCCTACATCAACGAATACAACCCTTGAATCCGAAATTCCCGAATCGCAGGTCATCGCTCTGAAAACCAGAGCTCTTGCAATACCTTCAATCCGTTTTTCATCATTTTTTACACCCACAACCGTATAAACTGTTCTTCCCTTAAGTACACGAAGATCGTCAAAAAGCAGACGAAGATAAATAAACACGGCGAAAAAGCCGCAGATGGAAAGAAAGCTTACCAGAGAATAAAAAACAACCTGACTCATAAAAAACACCTCGGCTTATTATATGCCCTCTTAAAAAATCAGTGCATATATTACCGGAACAAGAAGCGCGGGAAGCATATTCCCAACCTTGAATTTTTTTCCGAATATAAGGTTTATTCCTATTGCAAAAATCAGCACGGAACCGATAAAAGACATATTAAGCACAAGTGCATCACTTAAATACGGCTGAAGCCATTTTGCAAGAAAAGTGATGGCAAACTGATATATTCCCATGGGCACTGCCGCAAAAAGCACTCCGGCTCCGAGAGCAGAAGCAAAAACCATAGCGGAAATAACGTCCAGCATAGACTTTGCAAAAAGCACCGAGCAATCACCGTTAAGACCGTCTTCGAGCGAGCCGGTTATAGCCATTGCTCCAACGCTTATTATAAGAGTGAGAGACACAACGCCCTCTGCAAATTCACTTCCGCCCGATGCCTTGATTTTATTTTTGAGCTTTTCGCCTATTCCTTCAAGCCTTTCTTCGATCTTCAGAATCTCTCCGAGAAGAGAGCCTAAAAGAAGAGAAAAAATCATCAGCATTGTTCTGTCTGTTTTTAATACTCCGCCCTCCACGGTAAGCATTCCCGTCAGGGCTCCGCTGATTCCTATAAAGGTTACGGCAAGTCCGAGAGATTTCATTAAAATATCTTCAAATCGCTTACTTAAGCCACCCTTTATAAGAACTCCTATAAATCCGCCGCCCAATACGGCAAGAACATTAACTATCGTTCCAAGTCCCGTCATTTTAACCTTCCTTTGACAAATTTCACTATTTCCCAACTTAATTTTACCGCATATTCCTCAATTCCGCCGCAGGCTTCGACACATATATCCGCAGTTCTTTTATATACCTCTTTTCGCTCTTTTTCGAGTGCCGCAAGCTTTTCGACGGCATTCCCTGAAAGAAGAGGTCGGGAAATGTCGTTTTTAAGTCTTCCTGCAAGAATCTCAAGGGGAGTATCCATATATACAATCACATCTTTTTCGCCCTTAAGCTCCTTTATGTTATTATGAACGGCAAGACCTCCGCCCGTGCTTATTACGTTTCCGCCTTCTTTTAAAATGCTTAAAAAGGTCTCACGCTCCCTTGCACGGAAAAAGGCTTCTCCGTTTTCCGCAAAAATTTCGGTTATTCTTTTATTTTCTCTTTTTTCAACCTCTTCATCCACGTCTCTGAAGCTGCCGTTAAAAAGCTTCGCAACAGCTTTCCCCACGGTGGTTTTTCCGCATCCGGGCATACCGATAAGGATTATATTGAAATCCGGCTTTATTGGATTTAAGTATTCTGACATTTCATCCTCTACCCTTTTGATTTCCTCATCTGTGAAAGAAACGTCAAGATATCTTTCCTGCGCCTTTGCCGCCTGACAAACAAGCATGGAAAGCCCTGATGCACTTTTGCCTCCGAAAAGCTCAACAGCATTCATAATAAGGGTCTTTTCGGGATTATATATCATATCAAACACAAAGCTTATGTCTTTTGCCAGTTCAAGGCTTACCGCCGAATCAAAATAATCGGGAAACATTCCTGCCGGAGTTCCCTGAAGGAGAATATCTATATTTTTTTCTCCGTTATAAAGCTTTATTTCCTTTCCCGTTTTTTCTTTGACAAATTCCGACAGTCTGCGACCCTTTTCTTCGCTTCTCGTATGAAGAAGCACCTCTGCTCCCCTTCTTGCAGATTCACATGCAAGCATATGAGATACACCGCCGGCACCGGTTATGAGCACCCGGCTTCCCGAAAGGGAGATGCCTCTTGATTCAAGAGTATATAAAAAGCCGTCCACATCTGTATTAAAGCCATAAAATCCGTCTTCCTTTTTCACCACCGTATTGCAGGCATTATAAAGAAGAACATTTTCATGGGGATAGTCAATAAGACCGATTATATCTTTTTTATAGGGTATGGTTACGTTAAAGCCCGAAAGCCCGGAAAGCTCTTTATCAAAGCACTCTTCAAGCTTATCCGTTTC
>JAZQFU010000166.1:0-3414 GCA_045539675.1 Clostridia bacterium
TTCCGAGACCGTTAAGAATTACTCTTAAGGGCTCTTTTCTTACTTTATTTGCACTTCTTGCAATACCGATTGCACCTTCAGCAGCAGCAAAGGATTCGTGGCCTGCAACGAAAGCGAAGCACTTTGTTTCTTCACGAAGAAGCATAGCTGCAAGATTTCCGTGACCTAATCCAACCTTTCTTTCCTCAGCAACAGAGCCGGGGATACAGAAAGCCTGGAGACCTTCACCGATAGCTTCAGCAGCATCAGCAGCGCTTGTAACATTCTTTTTGATTGCGATTGCAGCGCCTAAAGCGTATGCATAGCAAGCATTTTCAAAGCAGATAGGCTGGATGCTCTTAACGAGCTCAATTACGTCGATGCCTTTTTCCTTGCAGATTTCAACAGCATCTTCAACCTTTTCCATTCCGTATG
This sequence comes from Clostridia bacterium, assembly GCA_045539675.1. Taxonomy (GTDB): domain Bacteria; phylum Bacillota; class Clostridia; order UMGS1840; family HGM11507; genus JAZQFU01. Next base: position 415 of record JAZQFU010000166.1, read on the forward strand.
CCTTGAGTGTTTCATTGATTTTATTTATTCTTCTTTCGTAACCTTCAAATAATGGCATTACTCTCTACCTCCTTATTATTCTTTTCTGGGGTCGATGTATTTAACTGCATCGGCGAATCTTCCGTAGCTTCCGGTAGCCTTCTTTAAAGCTTCCTCGGGAGCGGTTCCTGCTTTGATCATATCCATCATGGGACCGAATTTAATGAATTCGTATCCGATAATCTGATCATCGGCATCAAGAGCAACTCTTGTAACGTAGCCCTCAGCCATTTCGAGGTATCTGGGACCTTTTGCCGTGGTAGAATACATAGTACCAACCTGTGAACGCAGACCTTTACCTAAATCTTCAAGACCTGCACCGATGGGAAGACCGTTTTCTGAAAATGCAGTCTGGGTTCTTCCGTAGATAATCTGGAGGAAAAGCTCTCTCATAGCAGTATTGATAGCGTCACAAACAAGGTCGGTATTAACAGCCTCGAGAAGAGTTTTTCCGGCAAGGATTTCTGCTGCCATAGCTGCAGAATGAGTCATACCGGAGCAACCGATGGTCTCAACGAGAGCCTCTTCAATAATTCCGTCTTTAACATTTAAGGTAAGCTTACATGCACCCTGCTGAGGAGCGCACCAGCCGATACCGTGAGTAAGACCGGAAATATCCTTAACTTCTTTAACCTGAACCCATTTTCCTTCTTCGGGAATGGGAGCGGGGCCGTGATTAGGGCCTTTTGCAACGCAGCACATATTTGCTACTTCATGTGTAAATTCACTCATAATACATTCTCCTTATAATATTTTCTAACATATTATAAATAAGTTTTTCCGAAATGTCCATACTTTTTTGAAAAATTTTTATTTCTTGAAAAAATGATTGACTTTTAACAATATATATGCTAAAATACTTAAGTTCGGTAACTGTGTTCCGGGAAAAAGCTGAGAAATTCAGCATACCTTCAGCCCGGTACTCGGTTGCACGGTTAAATTTTTTAAGGAGGTATTTTTACCATGTTGAAGGAAAGAAAAACACAGATTATTGAGGAAAACAAGACTCACGCTACAGACACAGGCTCACCTGAGGTTCAGATTGCGATTCTTACAGACAGAATCAATCACTTAACCGAGCATCTTAAAATGCATAAGAAGGATCATCACTCAAGAAGAGGTCTTCTTATGATGGTTGGTAAGAGAAAGAACCTTCTCGCTTATCTCATGAAAAAGGATATCAACAGATACAGAGCAATCATTGAAAAGCTCAATATCAGAAAGTAATTCTTTTTGGAGAAAGGATAAGATATGTACAGAGTATTTGAAACCACCCTTGCAGGCAGACCCCTCAAGGTGGAAACAGGAAAGATGGCTCTCCTTTCAAATGCTTCCTGTCTTGTCAGATACGGCGATACAGCAGTTTTAGTTAATGCCACCGCTTCAGACAAGCCCAGGGAAGGAATCGACTTTTTCCCTCTGAATGTAGACTTTGAAGAAAGACTCTATTCAGTAGGTAAGATTCCCGGAAGCTTTATGAAAAGAGAAGGAAAGCCTACCGATAAGGCAATCCTTACTTCCCGTCTTATAGACAGACCTATGCGTCCCTTATTTCCCAAGGATTTAAGAAACGACGTATCAATCGTTGCAACAGTTATGTCTGTTGAGCAGGATAATTCTCCTGAAATTGCAGCTATGATAGGTGCATCCATTGCAGTTTCAATTTCGGATATTCCTTTCAACGGCCCCATTGCGGGAGTAAACGTAGGCTTATGCAACGGTGAAATTGTTATAAATCCCACCAGCGCTCAGAGAGAGATTACCGCTCTTAACCTTACTGTTGCCGCTTCAAAGGAAAAGGTTGTTATGATTGAAGCAGGCGCAAAAGAGGTTGACGAAGAAACAATGCTTTCCGCAATCAGCGCTGCTCACGAAGAGATTAAGAAAATATGTGAATTCATTGACGGCATTGTTGCTGAAATCGGCAAGCCCAAGTTTGAATATGAGCATATTGAAGTTAATCACGAGCTTTATGAAGACGTTGCTTCACTTTATACCGATAAGCTTAAGGAAGCACTCGTTATTATTGATAAGCCCGAAAGAGATAAAGCGGTTCTGGAAGTTACCGATGCAGCTGTAGAAGCTCTCGGTGAAAAATATGAGGATATTGAATCTCAGATCGGCGAAGTTATCTATAAGCTTCAGAAGGCTATAGTAAGAGAATGGCTTATTAAGGATAAGAAGAGAGTAGACGGCAGAGGAATGGATGAAATCAGACCTCTTTCCGCTGAAGTTGATCTTCTTCCCAGAGCTCACGGCTCAGGTATGTTTACCAGAGGTCAGACTCAGGTTCTCTCAGCAGTTACCTTAGGCCTTTTGGGTGATGCCCAGAAGCTTGACGGTATTGATGAAGAGGAATCCAAGAGATATATTCATCACTATAATTTCCCCAGCTACAGCGTTGGAGAAACAAGACCTTCAAGAGGCCCCGGAAGAAGAGAAGTCGGTCACGGTGCTCTTGCTGAAAGAGCTCTTGAGCCCGTTATTCCTTCCGAAGAGGAATTCCCCTATGCAATCAGAGTTGTATCTGAAGTTTTAAGCTCAAACGGTTCTACCTCTCAGGGAAGTATCTGCGGAAGCACCCTTGCGCTTATGGCTGCAGGTGTTCCCATTAAGGCTCCCGTTGCAGGTATTTCCTGCGGACTTATCACAGACGGAGACGACTGGGATACTATGGTTGATATTCAGGGGCTTGAAGATTTCTACGGAGATATGGACTTTAAGGTTGGCGGAACCAAAGACGGTATTACCGCAATTCAGGTTGACATTAAGGTTGACGGTCTTCCCTTCGATGTTATAAAGGAAGCTCTTTATAAAACGAAGAAGGCAAGAAACTACATCCTTGATGAAATAATGCTTAAGTGCATTCCCGCTCCCAGAAAGGATATTTCCAAGTATGCTCCCAAGATTATCCAGATGCAGATTGACGTTGAGAAAATCAGAGAGGTTATCGGAAGCGGC
>JAZQFU010000167.1:0-26576 GCA_045539675.1 Clostridia bacterium
ATCATCACGCATCTGCGTGCATCAAACTTCTCTTTCGCAATGATGATATACAACGGTTAACACCGTTGATAATATGCAATTCCTTCGGAATTGATTATATACACGCCTTCGGCGTGATTTGTGTAAGCGGCAGACTTCACAAATATCTTTTATATTTGACGGAATGAAACATACATTAGGAGCATTAAGTCGCTTGTACTAATGAAATCAAACCGACAAGCCAGGACTTGTCGATTTTTTATCCATTGCGAAAGCAATGGTATATCATCAGTCTGCAGGACTGTATATCATCACGCAACAGCGTGCATCAAACTCATCTTTCGCAATGATGATATACAACGGTTAACACCGTTGATAATATGCAATTCCTTCGGAATTGATTATATACACGCCTTCGGCGTGATTTGTGTAAGCGGCAGGATTTATCTTCAAAAAACACAAAGAGGCTCAGAACAGCCTCTCCGCATTTTTATATTTAATCTTTTCAAGCTCGTCCTCCGTAAGACCTATTGATTCAATGAATTCAAGTGTATCCGAAGGCTTCTCCCAGGGTGAATCGCTTCCGAAAAGAATTTTTTCAGCACCGTGCTTTCTTATTATATCAAGGCAAAGCTTTTTCGGAATAAACTCACTTATAAAGGCAGTATCCATAAGAATGGGTGTTCCGCATAAAAGCTCATAAACCTCTTCCCACATCATAAATCCGCCCATATGTGCGGCGATAAGATATTTTCCTTCAAAATGAGAAAGGGCATTCTTAAGCATTTTCGGAGTGCAATGAACGGGAGGAGGAAGACCGATATCCGCTCCTGCATGAATCAGCACATACATTTCAAGCTCCTCGCATTTTTTTAAAATTTCCACCGACCGCTCCGAATCAATATAAAACTGCTGAAATTCCGGATGGAGCTTTATTCCCTTAAAGCCTCTCTCTTTAAGATTTTCTATTACGGACAAGGCATCCTCCTGCATAGGATGAACGCTTCCGAAGGATATCATTTTTTCATTTCTTATTCCCTCGGCAAAATCATTGATTGTTCCGCTCTGGGTTACCGTTGTTGCAATGGGCATAACAAAGCTTTTCGAAACTCCGCTTTCGTCCATTGCCCTTTCAAGCCCCGCAAGGGTGCCGTTATGACAGTTTTTCGGAATATATTTTCCCTGCTGAATCTTTATTATTTCACCCTTAAGCTTTTCCACAGTCCTCTCTGCGATTTTATCAGGGAACGCATGGGTATGAATATCTATAAGCATTTTTCTCGTTCCTCCTTGTTTTACATCCCGGGTTAATATAGCCTTAAAAGTTATTATATCAATTTTTCCTTTATTTTTCAATTATTATTTCCTGCTGATTGACAATTTTATTCCGTAATGATAAAATAAATAATTAACGAAACGGAGGAACGGCAAAATGATAAAAGAGCTTATAAATAAAATGACACTTGATGAAAAAATCCTTATGCTTACAGGCTTTACGCCAATGGGCACCGAACCGGTTAAGAGGCTTGGAATTCCCGAAATCATTATGGCAGACGGGCCTCACGGAATACGTTCAAGCCTTAAGGATAACAATACCTCATTTCCCTCCGTAACCGCACTTGCTTCCACCTGGAATAAGAAGCTTGCATATAAAATGGGAAGCGCAATTGCAGACGAATGTATCAAATGCGGAGTTGACCTGCTTCTTGCTCCCGGAGTCAACATTAAAAGACATCTTCAATGCGGAAGAAATTTTGAATATTTCAGCGAAGACCCCTTTATTTCCGGAGCAATGGCAACCGAATACGTAAAGGGCGTTCAGGATAAGAATATCGGAGTAAGCATCAAGCACTATGCCCTTAACAATCAGGAAAAATTCCGAAATTTCATAAACGTTGAGGTAGACAGACGTACTCTTTTTGAAATATATTTAAAGCCCTTTGAAACGGTAGTTAAAAACACCTCTCCCGCTTCGGTAATGTGTGCGGAAAATAAGGTTGACGGAATATGGTGCTCCGAAAATAAATATCTTCTTAAGGATATACTCAAGGGAAAATGGAATTTCAAGGGCTTCGTTATTTCCGACTGGGGCGCGGTAAAGGATTCCGCAAGAGCATTAAAATCGGGAATGGATCTTCAGATGCCCACAAAAACGGATATTATCCACGATATAAAAGCAGGACTTGAAAAGGGCATTATCACGGAGGCGGATATAGATGAGGCAGTTTCAAGAATTATAGGCATTGCCCTCAAAGAAAAAGCTGCACCCGTTTCTTATGACCGTGAAAAGCAGCATAGAATATCCGGTGAAATAGCAAGGGAAAGCATAGTTCTTCTTAAAAACGAAAATAACGTATTGCCCATAACTCCCGAAAAATACAAAAAAATCTCCGTATTCGGAGAATTTGCAAAAAATCCTCTCATTTCCGGTCAGGGAAGCTCAGAGGTCTATACTGCAAAGGAATACATAACCTCTCCCCTTTCCGAGCTTGAAAAGCTTCTGGGAGGCAAGGTAGAAATTGAATATCACGAATACTATAAAAAGCTTTCTTATCTTGAGAATATGATCTGGACGGGATTTGATAAGTTCAAAGAAAGCGTTGAGGATTCCGACCTTGTTGTTTTCTTTATCGGCTCAATGGTTTCGGAGGATACCGAGGAATTTGACAGACGTTCCCCCTATTTCAATCCCAACTTTGAATTTTTCATCAACCAGGCAAATTCACTCGGCAAAAAAACCGTTGTTGTTATGCAGACAGGCAGCGCGGTAATTTTTGATTACTGGCAGAAGAAAACCGATGCAATTGTTGAAATGTGGCTTGGAGGCGAAGATGCCGGCGGAGCAATTTCCGATGTGCTTACGGGAAGGGTAAATCCTTCGGGCAAACTTGCAGAAACCTTCCCCTTAACATTAAGAAAAGACCTTGAATACCCCGGAGACGGAGTAAAAATCGAATACAACGAAAAGCTTAACGTGGGCTACCGCTACTATGATAAGCATCCCGGGGAGATAAATTTTCCTTTCGGTCACGGGCTTTCATACACAACCTTTGAATACGGTAATCTCAATTTGAACGTTACCGATGATAAAATAAAAATAAGCCTTACTCTTGAAAACACCGGTGAATATGACGGTGCAGAGGTTATTCAGATTTATGCAGGCAAAGAGGATTCAGGCTTTACCAGACCCAAAAAAGAGCTTAAAGCCTTTGAAAAGGTTTTCTTAAGAAAGGGAGAGGCAAAAACCGTTGAAACGGAAATTCCCTTAAAGGAGCTTGCATATTTCAATCCTTCCCTTGATGAATGGATTACCGAACCGGGAAAATATACAATTTTCGCGGGAGCATCCTCCCGTGATATCCGTCTTTCGGAGCCGGTGACAATAAATAATGAGATTCCCTATACCGTAGATTACGAAACCGTTGGAGTGGGAATGCTTCAGTAAAAAGGAGGCAATATTTTGAAAACCGTGCTTAAATATCTCAGGCCGTTTACCGGAAGAATGTCTGTTCAGCTTGTGATTAAAATTCTCGGAACACTTTCCGAGCTTATGCTTCCCTTCATCTTAAGTCACATTCTCACCAATGTTATAGGGAAATCCGTATCCGTTATTATCGGATGGGGAATTCTGATGATAATTTTTTCCGCACTTGCCTGCATTTTAAACGTTATTGCTAACCGTATGGCGGCAAGAGTTTCTTCGGATTTTGCAGAAAACTTAAGGAAGGACTTATTCATAAGAACCCTTCGTCTTTCGGCGGCACAGACCGATTATTTTACCATTCCCTCTCTGGAATCAAGAATAACCTCAGATACCTATAATGTTCACAGCTTCGTAAATATGGCGCAGAGAATGGGAGTGCGTGCTCCCATAATCGTTCTTGGAGGAATTATAATAACCCTCTTTATGGATACGTATCTTTCACTTATTATGATTGCCCTTCTGCCCCTTATTTTCACCGTTGTTTACTTCGTTTCGAGAAACGGTGTTCCCCTTTATTCAAAGGTGCAGAAATCGGTGGATTCAATGGTGCGTGTTGTCCGTGAAGATTCGGTGGGAATAAGAGTAATCAAGGCTCTTTCCCGTTCCGGATATGAGCACAATCGTTACGATAAGGTGAACAAAGCTCTTGTTCGCGACGAAATCCGTGCAGGCACGGTTATGAGTATAGTAAATCCACTTATGACCATGTTTATGAATCTGGGAATCGTTGCGGTTATCGCATTAAGTGCAAGCCGTGTTGCAGCGGGTCTTTCAAAGCCCGAAACGGTTATTGCCTTTATGCAGTATTTCACTCAGATTTCAATGTCTATGATGTTTCTTACAAGAATGTTTGTTATGTATACGAAATGTGCGGCTTCTGCGGAGAGAATCAGCGAAATTTTAAACACTCCGGAAGGGATTCTCACTTATTCCGAAAGGGAATACCCGCCCGAAAAGACTGATGCACACATTCTTTTCAAAAACGTAAGCTTTTCATATAAGGGCAGAAAAAATAATCTTGAAAATATAAGCTTCCGGATTAAAAAGGGCGGCTCTCTGGGTATTATCGGGGCAACCGGCTCGGGAAAATCAACGGTTATACGCCTTCTTCTCCGCTTTTATGATATTAATTCCGGAGGAATATATATTAACGGAAGGGATATCCGTACCTTTGAAGAAAAGGAACTATATGAAAAATTCGGCTTTGCCCTTCAGTATGATTTTCTTTTTGCGGATACCATTGCGGAAAATATCCGCTTCGGACGGGATATTTCAGACGAAGACCTGAAGGCTGCCGCAAAAATCGCTCAGGCGGATTCCTTCATCTGTGATTCTGAAGAAGGCTATGAAAGAAAGCTTTCACCCCACGGAACAAATATTTCGGGAGGGCAGAAGCAAAGAGTGTTAATTGCCCGTGCCCTTGCATCAAAGCCCGAAATACTAATTCTTGATGACAGCTCTTCCGCACTTGACTATAAAACCGATGCGGCTTTAAGAAGGGCTCTGAAGGAGCAGAAGGCAAATACCACAACCGTTACCGTCGCCCAAAGAGTAAGCACCGTCAAGGACTGCGACCTTATTCTTGTTCTTGAAGAGGGAGAGATAATCGGAGCAGGAACTCACGAAGAGCTTTTATCTTCCTGCGATGTTTATAAAGAAATAAGCGACTCTCAGATGGGAGGTGCCTTCGTTGACTGATAGAAAAAGAGATAACAGGGGAATATTTTTAAGGCTTTTCGGCTATGTTTTAAAATACTGGTATTTATTTATTCCCGCAGTAATATTCACCCTCCTTTCAAATCAGCTTGCACTTCTCGGGCCAAAATATTCGGGAGAGGCAATTGATGCAATTGTTGCGCCGGGGGGAGTGGATTTCCACGGAGTATATTTAAATGCGGCAATAACCCTGGGCTGCTATATTGCCTCTGCAATTTTATCTTATGCCCTTGCAATGCTGATGCTTCGGATAAGCCAGAAAATAGTTTATACTATGAGAAAGCAGCTTTTCGAAAAGCTGACCTCACTTCCCGTTTCTTATTTCGATACGCATACAACAGGTGATACAATCAGCCGTATTTCATACGATATTGATACGATAAACAGCTCACTTTCCCATGATCTTGTGCAGGTAATGACCAGTATATATACGGTTCTTGGTTCGCTTATATTTATGTGGAGCATTTCAAAGCCTCTTATCGGAGTATTTGCAATCACGGTTCCGCTTTCCATTCTTATTACCGTTTACCGTTCAAAAAAGGTGCGCCCCTTATTCCGCAAGCGTTCGGGAAAACTGGGCGAGCTTAACGGATATGCGGAGGAAATGCTTTCGGGATGCCGCACTATTTCCGGATATAACCGTGAGGAAACCATTGCAGACCGTTTTAACAAAAGAAACAAGGATGCCATGGATGCCTATTACAATGCAGATTACTATGCAGGAACCATGGGCCCCACAATGGGACTTATAAACAATCTTTCCATTTCCCTTATTATGATTCTGGGAGGAATACTTTATATGTATTCTCAGAACGGCACCTTCCCCGAGGGAACGGTATTTTTCATTACTCTGGGCGGTGTTGCTCAGTTTGTTCAGTATTCGAGAAAATTCGCAGGCCCCATAAACGAGTTTGCAAATATTATGAGTGAGCTTCAATCGGCATTTTCCGCGGCGGAAAGAGTTTTCAGAATAATTGATGAAGAGCCGGAGCCGGCAGATACGTTTGATGCAGAAGCACTTGAGGAAACAGAGGGAAACGTGGAAATAAAAAATGTTACCTTCGGTTATAATCCCGAAAAAATAATACTTAAGGATGTTTCCTTTAACGCTCCCGGCGGAAAAACCGTTGCAATTGTCGGGCCTACGGGTGCAGGAAAAACAACCATAATAAACCTGCTTATGAGATTCTATGATGCACAAAGCGGAACGGTTACCATTGACGGAAAGGAAATCGCATCCTTAACAAGAAACTCCTTAAGAAAGGCATACACAATGGTTCTTCAGGATACATGGCTGTTCAGAGGAACAATTTATGAAAACATTGCCTACGGAAGAGACAATGCGACCGAGGAAGAGGTAAAGGAAGCGGCGAAGGCGGCGAGAATAGACAGCTTTATCGAAAGTCTTCCCGACGGATACAATACCGTTATTACCGATGACGGTATTAATATCTCCAAGGGGCAGCGCCAGCTTATAACAATCGCCCGTGCCATTATTTCCGATTCACCCATGCTTATTTTAGATGAAGCAACCTCAAATGTTGACTCAAGAACCGAAATTAAAATTCAGGAAGCAATGAATGAGCTTATGAAGGGAAAAACCTGCTTTGTTATTGCTCACAGACTTTCCACCATTCAGAATGCGGATATGATTATCGTTCTTCAGAACGGTGAAATCACAGAAATGGGCAACCATGAGGAGCTTATGAAAAACAAAGGGTTTTACAGTACACTTTATAATTCACAGTTTGAGTAATACAAAAGCTGTAAAAAACGCAGGTTTTTTACAGCTTTTTTAGATATTTTCTTATCGGCATTCCTCTTGATTTTTTACAATCCGTTTAATTATTATACATATCGGTTCTTGTCTCGTTCATATATATGTTTTTTCCTACAGAGTTACTTGACACGGATAAGCTTCTTGTAACAACAGGCTTGTTTATATCAAAGCTTGAGACTGCATATCCTTTTCCTGTTGCTCTGTCCACAACCTCACCGGTTGCCGACACAATGCTTGTTGCGTGTTCTCTATACGTACAAGCGACCGCAATCGGTGTTTCGGTAAGATATGCCGTTGCTCTTATCTGATATTCGGGATAGCCCATTGTAGGATCAAGCAAAAGCTGAACTCCTTTTTCACACAGGAGCCGGCTTAATCCCGGATACCACATATCCCAGCAGATTGTAAAACCGATTTTTCCTATTTCCGTATCAAATACGGGTGCTTCGTCACCGGGAACAAGTCCCATTTCGTGCTCGTTGACTGTCAGATGAGATTTATCATAGGTTCCCACAACCTTACCGCTGCGGTCAATGAGCACGGCAGTTGCATAATAATTTTTCTTTTCATCAACCCGATGAATGGAAAAGGCAAGAAAAACCTTATGCTCTTTCGCCTTCTCCTTCATAAGCGTCATTACTTTTCCGTCCATGGTTATTGCCTTTTCAGCTATCGTTATGCCTTTCACAGGAACAGAGTGAAAATGCTCTCCCAGAAGAATCAGGTCGGGGTGCTCTTTTTCTGCCACCTGGTCAATGCGCTTTAAAAATTCCGCAACAACCACATCGAAAATCGCCGTGCTTTCAGGATTTGAATATTCAAGCCCCTTTTCCTCGCCAAGGCAAAGTGCCGCGATTTTTACATTTTTAGCCTCATATTCCCTTTCGTATTTAATGGAAAAATCACCTGCAAACACCTTTGCATTTTTCTTGGTATATATGATAATATGCATTTTGACTTTTACGGCACCCTCCGGGCTTAAAGCCTCGTCACCATCCTTTGCATAATACCTCAGAAGCTCTTTATCATTGGTGTCATACCACGAAATTATGCACTTGCTTTTTGCCCCTTCAACGCACAGATTTAAATTAATCGTATAATACGCATTTTCATTACATTCCAAAGCTTCGCTGACAAGCTTTAAATTTGCATAGGTTTCGGGTTTAAGCTCTGCGTAAACGCCGAGGTCTGTTTCTGAAAGCTTTATATTTGATTCTTCGCATATTTTTTTTACATTCCATTTATTGCACATAAAAAGCATCTCCCGTTTTTACGTTCCCGGCATCCTTCCGCTTGTCCGCTCATTTTTAAAATTATTTACTCACCGGCTTTACAAGTAAATAATACTGCCCGTCATTTATATCTCTTGTACCCGGGGTTTTCATTGTGACCTTCACAGACTTACCCTCAGGCACACTTACAGTTTTCATATAGATATCATCATAAGCATATCGACCGGTCGGTCTCTCTACAATAAATACGGTTCCAAGCTTAAGCTTCTTCCATGTATCATCAATAAATTCAGGTGTGTTTCCGTAAGTTACAACATATAAATTCGCAGTTGTATTTAAGTTAAAGCTGTATAAATCAAAGCTTTTTCCGGAAAATGCCGGGTACTTATAGCCTTTCTCACTGCCAAGTCCGTAATAATATGCATTCTGCCATGCAACCGAACTTTCAGCATCTGAACCATATGCCGCGTAATTCATGCTCATGTTAGGCGGCAGATAACAACAGCCTTCAAGCTCCGCCAAATCATTAAGATACACAACCGGATAGTCTCTGTCTCCGTAGGCAACGGCACCCTCACCGAAATTATACTTCAGTTTCGGAGAACTGATATACCTTTTTGACGAGGTATCTGTACATCCTTCTTTTAAACCGGAGCTTAAACCGGAATATTCCCTTACCGACTGAGTTATATTCGTCACATATGCTTTTGCGTTGACATTGTAATTTATTGTAACGGTTCTCGTACTGCCGACCTGTGCAGTCAGGGTTATTGTTGTCTTCCTGCTGCTGCAATCCGTATTCACAACCACCTTTGTGGAATTATCCGCCGCCACAGCTGTGACAGTCGGGTAAACAGAATACTGTGATATTTCAGCATTATATTCAGACTTTGAATCGTCAAAGTCTGAAATCAGTTCGCCGTCAAGGAAAATTCCCTTCAGGGCAGTACTGTTTGAATTATATACTGATGCCTGTGTAAGCGGTTTTCCGGAAGCTTTATCCCAGATAAAGGTTTTTATAAGTCCGTTGTCCGGCAAATTAACCGAAGCTTTAAGCAGTTTTGCGTTGCCTGCCGCTTCTTCAACTGAAGCAAGTCTTCCTTCGCTGTCGTAGCTGCAAACAAGCATGCTTACATTCTTACCGTTTGCATTATTTACAAATGCATTTGCAGTTACCCGGCCGATGCCAGAATATTTAACATAGGAATAAAAGTCAACAGCTCCTGCAGTATAGTATACCGTACCGCTTTTAATAATATTATTTTTAATTGCAGTTACCGTTATTTTATACTGTGCTTCAGCTTGTGAAACTTCAAAGCTTAACGGAGCCGATACATTTTGATATACAGTATCATTTACAGTAACATTATAGCTGCAGCCGCTTACCTCGTTCCAGCTTACCTGAGCCATAGCATCAGAGGTTTTATTTACAGCAATATTCTGCGGTATAATCGAATTTGCAGATAAAATACCGCTGTTACTGAGCAGAATATAATTTCCGCCTTCCGCACTTAATTCAAGTGTTTCTCCGTCGAGCGAAGCATTTAAACCAATTGCACCGGAAATCTTTCTTCCTTTTTCGTCCTTTAAATCGGATACATTGCCGACAGTCAGATACTTATTTGCCGCATTAAGCGAAATATCACAGTCATCATCACAGCTCAGTGCAAGCTGACTGTTACCCATTGCAACAGTAACTGCTTCGTCCGAATTAATCAGAACATTTCCGTCAACTTCTAAGTAAGTACCGTTCGTAAGCATAACTGAATAGCTGTTTAATGCCACAGCTGTTCCGGAAAACTCAATATTTTCCGCAACGACGGTGTCACTTTCGCCCTTTAAGTTAACAAACACCTCTGTACCGTCCTCAAAGCTAAGCTTCATATAGCTTCCGTCGTCCGAATAGGTTGGTGTAATTTCCTTAGCAGCTGTTTCCCCTTCGTTGTAAACGTCCATTGTGACAACCATTTTTGCAGCACTGCATTTTTCTGTTGCAAAGGAAACTCTTTTATGCTCAGGGTAATCCGCATAAGAGCCTTCCGCAGGATAATAGGTTCCATTCGGTGCAGTAAAGCCATCATAATACTCCCGTATAACCGTTTCAGGATACTGAACCTGCGCTTTAAGTCTTGCTGTGCCCTGCTTTATAACTGCGGAATTTTCCGCATTTTCAGGAATTTCAATAGCATTCTCCCCATTGAGCCACCATTCAAAGACAGACGTACTGCCGGCTTTAGCCTTAAGATCGTCAATTACAACAAAAACATCAGGTCTTACATAAATGATACTTCTTTCAAATTTATCAAGCTTTCCGTTATATGCCTGCGTTGCATCGCCCGTCACACTATCAAAATCAATATGATTTACAAAAGCTTTTATACTTCCTTCAGCATTAAAGGAATTTAATTTCTGACCTGCTCCTCCGTCTGTTGTTATACTGTTGTTGGCAAAGGTCTGTCTGTGAATATTCTGTTCATGGGGCGAACCGAAAGCATCATAATATCCCGAGTGAATAGCTAAGTTTTCTCCAAAAGCAGAAATCAAAAATCCGTTATTATCCGAAAAGGAATGACTGTAAGTTCCGTACGGACTTGAACGGAAGGTAAGCTGCACTCTGTCGGAATCTTCAAGACTGCTTGTCATAACAGCCACACCTATATCACGGAATTCATGCGACAGCGGCAAATCCTTCGGAGACATACTTGCCACACTGTCCGACATATTCGCATAATAGTCGCTGAAATCATTTACACTTCCCATTCCCTTTGCATTTTCAGCATACCATTTTGCATAAGAATTTCCGGTGAAATATGCCGTTCTTTTCATTCCTGCCGTTACCTGTGAATTGCTTTCAGACTTTTTTCTGCCCGCACCCTCGCCGAAGCCTCCGTATGAGCCTATAGGCCAGGCATAGGTTGTATAGAGATATTCATTCTGAAACCATGCTCTGTCATAGAAATTAACAACTCCGCCAAGTGCAAGAAGGTCAACAAAATCCTTATCTATCAGACGGGAATTATAATAACCCGTTCCCTGTGCCCAGCCGCCGTCTTCATATGACCACGCAGGAATGTATGAAAAGGCTTCAATAGTATCACGAAGAAGCTTATCGTAGCCTTCAATTTCTCCGTAGGTTGCATATGCAACTATTCCGGCATACATAAATCTTGTACCTTCATGGGAACCGTAAGGCATTTTTCTGTTATATTCCGGATAGATTGAAATAGGATCTGTTCTCTGCTTAATAACGGATAAAACCGTCGGTATCTCTGTATCAGCATCAAGCAAGCCGTAAATCCAGTCATAGGCTCTTGCCATACATATTGCAATAAGACGGTTTGCCTGAGTTGCTTTTTCCGCCGAGGTCGAACCCGCCGGATCCCATCCGGCAAGCTTTAAAAGCACCGTTTTAGCATATGCACCGATAGCAGCATCCTCTGTAAGCAAATATATAAAACTGCAAGCCATCAGCTGATCAGTCATTTTCTCAGATGCTTTATTGATATAATTTGTATATTGAATTGACTGATAAGCATCTGAAGCACTTTCATCTATGCCTGCGTCCTCTTCGTTTGGATCATCGTAAAGCTTATTAGCCAAAACATAACCCTGAGCTTCAGCCAGATACTTTTCATACACAAGCTTTGAATATTCGTTTGTTTCCTTCAGCTTTCTGAATTCTTCCAGCTTTTCAGGTCTTGTGAATACTCTTGGATGTGAAGACGGTATTCTTGACATAATAGTATCAATATCCTCCATCACAGCCTCATAAGCATTCGTATCAATTCTGAACCTTCTCGCCTCCGACCACTCACTTTGCCCGTCGTCAATAAAATATCTTACCGACCAGTAATACTGCACACCGGTCTCCAGAAGACAATCGGGGGTAAATACATTGATTTTAAGTCCATCCCAATGATATTTTATATCACTGAGTGCTTCATCGCTGCATATTTTAAGCTCAAAGCTGTCTGCACCCTCCACAAAGGGCCAGGTAAAGCTCGGTGGATTTTGCTGTGAAGCATACTTATCCTTAGGTCTGAAGTTCATTGCAAGTCCGTCGCTGCGCTGATAAACACAGTCCGAGTCCCAGTTATAACCCGAAACATACGGATCGTTGTTATAGGCTACTACTGCCGTTGCTGCTTCGTCAACGGCTTTTCCGCCCACAGTCACAGTATAATCCCCGAGAGGGGCGGTATCGTCTAAAGTGAGCGTTTTTTTATACTGCCCATCTTCACCACAAATTATCTGATCCATATACAACAGCATCCCTTTTGGATCAGTAATCGTAAGACTTATCTGGTTATCTGAAAGTCCGTTGTCTATACTTCCGCGGACTGAAAGCATCTTCCCGTTTATATTTGCAGACAGCGATACGGTTTCAACACCCGCCGCAAACGATACCGGAAAAGCTGACATAAGTACAGCCGACGTAAGCATAAGACATATAATCTTTTTTATAAATTTTAACAAACTAATCACGCCCTAATTATCTTTTTAGAAGCACAATCCAGTCATAGTTCCACGACCCCGAAACTACCTCAAAAGTGATTTCATAGGTTCCCGGCTCAAGCTCAAGTCCGCTGTCAGTAATCGCTGTATGCCACTGCTCGGGAGTCGAACCGAATCCGTCGGTCTTGCGGTCAAGCCCGAATTCATAATCCTTACCGAGAATATTGAATGAACGAACCGACGTACCTTTATCAGAATCTGTGCTTATCCATGAAACATACTTAACAGCCAGGTCATATACGCCTGCTTCTTTAATTTCAATGTTATACTTTATCTGCGTACCGATATTATTAAAGCTTGAAATACCTTTACCTCCCGACAGGAAGGATCTTGTTGTATAGACTCTTGCTCCGTCAGCAATTTTGCCGGTATAATCCTCAGCCTCAACAAATACCGATGCTCTGTTTCTTACAGCATCATAATCAGCCTCGTAGGTTGTATTAAGCTTTTTGGACTCTATAGATTCAAGCTTAATATAATTCACAGCGGAATCAGTACTTACATCAACGGTACTGAAGCCTCTTATATCCCCTATCTGATTTCCGGCAAAGTCAAGCTCTTTATTCTTTTCAACCACCTTGTATTTTTTCGAAGGAACAGATATCGCACCCTGGTAGTTAACAGAACCGTCACGCTTTGTATATCCTTTGATTTGGTATTTTTTCCGCTCTCCGTCAGCATCAACTGTAACCTCACCCGTTACTTCTTCTGTTTTAAATTGCTTGCCGTTCAGCATAAGAGAATAATGTCCAAGCTCAGAAGTGAAGGTTACATAAGCCTCCGATTCTTCAACCGTGTATGATTTTTCTTCTTCGGATTTTTTTCCGGCTTCAGCCTCCTTTAATATACCTTTTTCATAGGAAATGCCGATTGCCGGTGAAAGCTCTCTGCCGTTATACTCTGTAACACTGTTAAGCCCGTCAATGTAATCATTATTTGTATTAACCGAAACTCTGTTGTCACATTCAGATGAGATACCAAGCTCATCCTTACCCATACATACAGATACAACACCTTCGGATTTTACAAGCTCTGTACCGTTTAAGATAAGTGATGTACCGTTAACAAGCATTACAGAATCATCATTATATACAACTGCGTCACCGTTAAATACTATATCGCCTGCACTTACGGTTTCTGCAGAGTCTCCTGTGTTTACATACATAATTGTACCGTCTTCAAAGGTCATTTTTATATAACCTTCAAAACATTCGGTATCAACATCACGTGCCGCAATATGATTCTGATGCACGTCAAGGGCTACAACAATTTTTGTTTCATTAGCCTTTTCTGTTTCAAACCATGCACGTCTGTGAACGGAAGAGTTTGCATAGCTGCCCTCAGGATTATACTCCTTCATTGTAGAGTTTGCCCAGATATCATTATAGAAGGTCTTTACATTCTTCGGATATTCAACGGAGACATCAAGAACCGCATTATTCTGCTGCAGTCTTACCCCGTTTCCGTTTTCATAAACACTTATATCATCCAGTGCATTAAGCCACCACTCAAACTTAGCGGTTTTGTTTTCGTTGTCAGATGCCTTAAGGTCATCAATAACAACAAAAATATCCGGTCTTATGTATACCACATTTCTTCTGAAGCGTCCAAGCTTTATCCCGCTGTAAGCCCGAGTTGCATCTCCGGTTAAAAGATCAAAGTCAACATGATTTAAAAAATTTGTTATCTTTCCCTTTGCCTCAATATCACTAAGATTCTGCCCCTTGCTGTTCGCTATGGTAACAGTATTGTTTGAGGTTGAGTTTCTGTAAATATTCTGTTCATGGGGCGAACCGAAAGCATCATAATAGCCGCTGTGTATCAAAAGATTCTCTCCGAAGGCAGAAATCAGAATACCGTTATTATCCGAGAACGAATGGCTGTATGTTCCGTACGGACTTGAACGGAAGGTAAGCTGTATTCTGTTCGGGTCAGTCAGATCATTTGTAAGATTTGCAACTCCGATATCCTTAAACACGTGTGAAAGCTGCAGCTCTGCAGGAGATTCTGATTTTACATCGGCGCTCATATTTGCATAATAATCGCTTATATCATCAATTGCCCACATTCCTGCAGAATTTTCTGCATACCATTTTGCATAAGGATTATTTGAAAAATACGCAGTTCTCTTCATTCCGTTTGTAAGATTGAAATCAGCAGAATGACGTCCAAGCCCTGCCCCCTCGCCGAAGCCGCCGTATGAGCCTATGGGAACAGCGTATGTTGTATAAAGATATTCATTCCGGTACCATGCTCTGTTATAGAAATTGACAACTCCGCCAAGGGCAAGAAGGTCAACAAAGTCCTTGTCTATCTGTCTGGAATTATAATATCCCACACCCTGCGACCAGCCTCCGTCTTCGTATGACCATGTAGGTACCATGGAAAATGATTCTATGGTATCGCGAAGAAGCTTTTCATAGCCTTCGATTTCCCCATAGGTTGCATATGCTACTATTCCGGCATACATATATCTCGTCCACTCGTGTGAACCGTAAGGATTTTCTCTGTTATATTCCGGATAAATCGAAATCGGGTCGGTTCTTTGCTTTATAACATTTAGTATTATCTTTTTGTCCTCTTCGCTGAACAAGTCATAAAGCCAGTCATAAGCTCTTGCCATACATATTGCAATCAGACGGTTTGCCTGAGTTGCTTTTTCAGGTGAGCTTGCACCGTTTACATCCCATTCCGAAAGCTTAAGCATAGCTTTTCTGCCGTATTCACCAATTTCCTTATCGCCGGAAATGAGATATACAAAGCCGCATGCCATAATCTGATCGGTCATATCGTTTGCAGCATCGTTTATATAGTTTGTATACTGTATACTCTGGACAGCAGAAGATGCATTCTTATCTATAACCGCATTTTCCGCATTTGCGTCTCCGTACAGATTTCCTTCCTGAACGTATTTTAAAGCATCCTCCAAATATTTCTCATATACTCTCTTTGAATATTGATTTGTATCCTTAAGGCTTCTGAATTCTTCAAGCTTTTCGGGAGTTGTGAATACTCTCGGATGAGAAGAAGGAATTCTTGCCATAATGGTATCAATGTCATCCATTACAGCCTCGTGAGCATCCGGATCTATTCTTAAACGCCTTGGCTCTGACCATTCACCGGGTTTGCCCTTAATATAGTATCTTACCGCCCAATAATAAGTCACTCCGGTTTCGAGAGTATGACCGGGAGTGTAAAGATTGAGCTTAATACCCTCCCACTTATATTTCACATCGGTAAGTGCCTCATCTCCGCAAAGAATGAGATCAAAGCTTTCGGCTGCCTCAACGTATGGCCATGTAAAGCTTGTCGGATTCTGCACCGATACATATTTATCCTCGGGTCTGAAACCCCTTTTATACTTTCCCAGACTCACATATTCGGAGGTCCAGTTATATTCCCCGGAAGCTGCAGCATATGAAAAAAACGGCATCGTACCTGCAGCCATACTAAGAATAATGCAAAGAGAAACCAACCTTTTTAAACTTCTTCTAAATTCCATTCTTCTTACCTCCGTCCTCAGAGGGTGTTACAATAATAACGCACCTATTTTCAGCATCATAGCCTACCTCATACCCAAGGGTTTCAGCAACCGATCTTAAGGGAACATAAAGCTGATAAGCCTTCTGCACGGAAGCTTCCAATAAATCAACAAGCTTTCCGTCTGCCGTGAACTGCGCCTCACCTGCATTGAATACATATTCTGATTCACCGCTCTTCATAGTAAAGCAAAAACCGTTTCTTGTGTACCCTAAGCCGAAAATATTTGCAATATTCTTAACAGAAACCATTACTCTGCCGTTATCTGAAATATAAGGTGCCGCCGATAAATATTTATATCTGCCGTCAAGCTTTATATTTATCCTGCCGGGAACTGCGTGGTTTACCGCACCCTGAACCTTTATAGCCTCAACACCCTTCGGAATATCCGTATCTTCCTCCGGAAAATCCGGCAACTCCTTTTCCTGAGATACTCTTACATAATCAACCGTCCATTTTCCCGTTCCGACCGAGCTGGTAATTCTTACCTGCATAAGCTCTTGCGCAACATATTCGCTGTAAAAGCTTTTTTCCGTAGCGTAGGTTGTTTTTCCTGTGCTTTCATTGGTAAATACAGTGTATGCCAGTGAGGTATTAAAATCCACATACATTTTTACGTGATACCAGATTTCCTCTTTAACCGGTTCTGACAGGACAGGTGTTTGATCAAGACCTCCGCTGTTATAATAATGGTGTCCGTTTCCGGATTGAAGTGAGAACCGCGCAAATTCCTTTGCAGTTCCCTTATCATTTCCGTGTAGGGTAAGTCTGAAAACGCTCCACGGGGCACCGTCGGTAGATGTATACTTATATCTTGTCTCTACGCTTACAATTCCTGTTGGATTAGGCATATCTATAATAGCCTGAGGTCCGCCTGAATCAGCAAGGTCTGTAAGCTCAAGACAGTTTTTCTTTAATCCGCCCCCAACGTCATTAACCCCAACAAGTAAAGTACCGTTGTTTCCGTTTGAACGTGTAACCGTAGGTCTGCTTCCTTCTGCGTAGTTTGTAAAATCATCAAAGAATATATCATTGGACTGTGGTTGGGGACGCACTGTCTCCTTTATAAGCTCCGGGTCACGTCTCAGCGCCTCCGCAAAGGCAATGGTACTGAAAAACACAGTGCATACAAGTATTAACGAAATGACTGATTTAAATTTCATACTCACGCCCTCCTTATTCTATAATATATACGCCGTAAGCCCGCCCGTAATATGTCTGAATAGCTATTCTTGAGCACTCATTTCCTACGTCTTTATATGCCTTCAGATCGCCAAAGCTTGCGCCTGATACCGTCAGATTACCGCTTGCAAACTTCATAAGCTTCGCATAATATCCGACCTCTTGCCTTGTGGTAACAAACTTACAGTCCGCATGGGTTACATTCTGAAGAACGCTTCTGTCCTTCTCATTTGTAACGTAAATCATATATCCGTCATCAAAGGTATCGTAAACATACCCGTATACCACAATTGTAGCACTGGTATAGAAATTGTATGTATCACTCTTTACAATGGTATCGGTGCTCTGCTTGTAATACAGAGTTATCCTTTCAACATATCCTTTAATGTTTACGTAATACCGTATAGCATCACCTGTTTTCAGAGTGTCTGCCGAAAGCTGCTCGGTATTTCCCTCTGAATCCGTTACGGAATAGGTTGTTCCCGGCTTGATCTTCATCTTTCTTTCGCCGTTATTGTCTACAACCGTAACACAGACAACTGCATCGTTATAGTTATCATCCCATACCTTTGATACTTTCTTAACCACCGCAATACGTGAGCCATCGGCACCTACAAAGCCGTCGGGATACGAAATAATATCCGCTGTCATGGACTCTGTATTTGTATAAAATGCGTTCAGAGTCATTAAAGTGCCTGAAGCAAGAGAGTCATATGCTGTTCCGCACATATATGAATCCGTATCGTTCATACCTACGGGATTAGTAATGCTCGGATGCATAATAACCGGCGTCTCCTTCTTCATTGCAACCTGAGGCCCGCAGGTGTAATAGGTTCTTGAATAGTAGGAGTTACCCGAATTTACCATAAACAGCATATCGTCATTATCTGTGCTGTCTCCTCTTACTGCTGCAATGGCTTTTTTTCCGTCTATCAGCGTATCAATTGCAATTATTTCACCGTTTGCATTAAGCTTATATCTGACAATTGAAGAATAACAATCATCGGGTGCAACACTTCCCATCATAACCTTTGAAGCCTCATTAAGTCTTGCAAGCACTAACGGACTATCGGCTTTATATGTGCCGCCATCAAGTATAATATTCTCCGCCGCCTCAAATACAGTAAAATTGTCGCCGGCATCATACATTTTAAATACCAGCTTATTCTGCAAATCCTTTGTTTCAGGTGCAGCTTTGACAATAAAACCGTATACATATTCGGTTTCGGTTGCATAAACAAGATATGAAATCCTTCCCTCCACATCCGTAAAAGCCTTTACATAATTACCAAGGTTAAGCTTTTCTTTTTCGATAATGCGGCATTCCTCATTAACACGATACTCTTTGCCGTCTATAGTCACATACTCATTGTCATCTCTTGTTTGTTCTATCTTTCCGGTGACGGCGCCGTCAAGTATATAAATACGTACATACTGCTGATATGCGTCAGCTGCCGAATGATAAACCGAAACAACTGTATTCGCAGAAATTTCGCTTATATCTGTTTCCTCACCCTTGGCATCATACACAATTGTGTATGGATCGTTCGCGTTAACATCAACCATAAGCTTACGGCTTGGATTGTACTTGTCGTAAATATATTGATTGTTTTTATCCACGTGAGAAACAACAAAATTCTCGTATGCATCAACAAAGACAACGTCATATTTTCCGTCCTTTGAATTATCAATAAGACGGATTGCGCCATGCTTCTTCGTTGTGTAGGTAATTCCGTTTTTTGTGCAGGAAGTCTTTATCATATCCATGGAAAGTGCTTCCCTGGTTGAAGCACCATTGTAGATAACGGGCGCACCGTTCTTAAAGGAATATGATTTGGACTTATTGGCAGCATCATCCCAGTATTCAAGCTTTGTTCCGCTTATATTTTCGATATCATCAATATCAACGGTGATTTCCACGTTATCATCCGATTTCTGAATGTATGCCACCTTCGGAAGCTTGTCTCTTTCCTCCACATAATACATATCAACAAGATAACCGAGATAACTGTATATATTTTCTATTCCCCTGCATTCAAGCTCCAGCTCGCCAACCTGAATCCAGAAGGGATTAATATCGTTTTTGCCGACAAGTCTTGTAAGGTCAACGCCGTTCACAACATCCTTTAAATGCTTCATATGAAAAACGGTATCTAAAAATGTTCCCACCTCAACAAGACTGTAGTCTGCATCAGGGCCGTAAGTATCCTGCCCGATAAGCGGAATTTCAAGAGAATTGAAGATAAGCTGTGCCGCCATTCCCTTAGTAAGTGCTGTTTTCATATCTATATCGAGAGATGTATACATTTTAAGAAGCTTTGCACAAAGGTAATAGCCGCTCGGAAAACCGCCCCTGCTTTCAGCCGCAAAGCTGTAGCCGGCAATCTTCAATATAACTGCTGATGCCTCAATAAGACTGATATTTTCATCAGCAAGTATATTTCCGTTCGGATCGCCGCCTATTGCTCCGAACTTTGTCAGCGTTTTTATGTATTGCTCAAATTCATGCCCGGGAATTAAATCTTTGTATATTATTTCGGAGCTTACCGTTCCGCTGTATCCCGCCAGAATGCAGGCAAGTTTGAAAAACTCGCCTCTCGTAATCCCTTCGGTAAGATTTTCTTCGGTATACTCCGTTATTCCGATAGCATTCGTAATGCCGAGAGCTTCTTTTCCGTATATTACTTTTTCCTCTTCTTCCTCTGCTAATACAGGGCAGAAGCTTAAAAGCAATGCTATTGATAAAATACAGGATATTATTCTTTTCAAAGCCATCTGATTGATCAATCCTTTCATTTTTGCATCTGAAATTGCGTACCATCAGGAACAGAAGGCACGAAAGACTGCATTATTCCGCAATCAAAGTATATATAATCTTTGCCGCCTCGGCTCTTGTGCAATTAGCCTTCGGCTCAAATTTACCTTCGCCCTTGCCTGAAAGAACTCCTGCGTTTTTAAGTGCATATACAGCTTCCTTGGCATAATCGGAAATTGCCGCGTTATCCGCGAACTCTCCGCTTATTTCTGCATTGAGCTCCCTGCCGTTTGCCTGTGCGATTCTGTAAGCCATAACAGCAGCATCCTCACGGGTGATTGCATTGCCGATACCGAACGTGCCGTCCGGATTTCCTTTAACAAAACCTGACTTCTTTGCCGCAGTAATATAAGGAGCATACCATTCGCCCGCTATCGTATCAGTAAACTCGGCATTGCCTTCGCCAAGCTCAACCTTGTAAGCTCTCAGGAGCATTGTCAGCATTTCTTCACGGGTTACATTTCTTGAAGGCTCAAATTTGCCCCCTCCGGTTCCGCTTACTATACCGTCATCTGCAAGTGCAGCAATACTTGCCTTTGCCCAGTCAAAGCCTGCCAGATCGCTGAACTTATCCTCAGGCTCAGTCACGGGAGTAATCGGCTGAGTTATATTCATACCGGTGCCTACGCTCAATCCGCGTCCGCCACCGCCGCCGGAGCTGCCTGAGCCACTGGGCCTTAAGGCAGTTTCTTTTAAAAGGGCTGCCATTTTCTCGTTAACCGCTTTAGAAAACCCATTCACAGTTTCGTAGCTGTTTTCAAGCACATATGTATAAAGCTGTGATTTCTTTGTTGTTGTCATCCCTGCAGAGTTAAAGCTACTCATAAGTATTCCGCTTTCCTCACCAAAGCTTGTGATGAAGTATTCAACATCTCCCCAGGAATCAGCCCCCGTGCAGAGTGCTGTCAGAACACCCTTTGCATACGCTTCCTTCGCAGCCTCCGCCGTCAGATGGTTTTTTCCCTTGAAATAGTTTGCAGTAAAGGTATTTTTCTCGTTTACGCTGAGCTTTTCAGTGTAAGCATTTACGTATTTTTCATCATATCCAAGTGCTTCCTTTTCATCTGCCGCATCTATAAGTCCCTCATTAATTCCTTCAAGCTTTGCAGCAAACGTCAAAGAATCAATCATCGAGCCTATATCAGCCGCAACCTTGGAAAGTCCTTCCTCTGTTAAAACAAGCTCTGCAATTTCATCCTCACTCAAGTCCTCTACGTTCCAGCTTTTGCCCTTTACCGATTTATATAAGGCTTCGTATAAAAGTGCCTTGTCTGATACCTTGTAAATCATATCGGAGGTATCAATAAGAGTAAGCATTTTCATTGCGGCACTGGGCTCATCTGACGTGCTTCCGATTGCCAAAAGCTCTGCAAGGCCTGTTTTCGCTGCCGGAAGCTCTCCTTCGCAAAGCTTTACCGCTTTGGCAATCAAAACCGCTTTTTGCTGAGCCGTGGCATAGAAAATTCTGCCCTTTTCACTGCCGTTTATTCTTACCGTAATATCGCCCGGTTCAACGCCGTCGAGACTTGCGGAAAACATACGCTCACCGTTTGAATCGGCAGGCTCCTGCGCCATAAGAATAAAATCCGAAAGTATATCTTCTCTTGTATAAGTAGTTTTTATTTCTTTTCCGGGTTTCAAAAGCTGAATGCTTATGCTTTCGTTTTTCTCAGCTCCGTTTACCGTTACCAAAATCGTCTTTGCCGCATCATCAACGCTGTACTGATATGATACTGCCGCAAGACAAGGAGTTGTCATAGCAAAAGCAGACACTGCCAGGGCTAAAATTGTTCTGATGGTTTTTTTCATAATATTCCCTCCGCAAAGATAGTTTTTAAATCACCAATAGTTGATTTTTGCATGAGTTTTTAAGAATTCTCCCCGAAACTCATATAAAAATCAACCATTCTGCCGGGGGGCTTTAATAACCCCCCCGCATTACGGATAAAAAATTTTAATTTACAGGCTTTGCAAAAACTATAGGGTATGCGTTACTTTTAACAGTTCTTATAGTAACGGTATCACCTTTTTTTACATTCTTTATATACCAAATCCATCTGGATTCAACGGCACTTGCAGCTGAGAAAACCAAATTCTCTAAAGGTACTGCTGCTAATTTTGTCCAGCCATCGGCTGTAATCCATGCATTTGTAGTTGCTGTAGCCAATATCAATTCTGCATCATTACCTGCTTCAAAGGTATAGAATATATACTGACCGTCTGTGTTACGGTAACCATATGAGTCATAACCATTTCTTATACCGTAATCCAGTGCAATAAATTCTGCTCCTTCAAGCTCCATAACCTCCGGATAAGAAATAACTGCTCCTCTCTGAGGCTTTGACGGATCAGTCCAGCCTTTGAACTCTCCCTGGTATGTATATAAACTTGAATTGTTGCTAAATACACCTTTTGATGCAGAAACATTTTTAGTGTTATATGCTGCAAATTCAGCTCCGAGTTTAAGGTTCTTTATCAAGCCTGCTTCAGACTCCATAACTATTTTTGCAAGAATCTCCTCATACGAAAGACCTTGCAAGCTTACATCTCCGGTATATTTAATCTTCGTATTTATTTTTTGGAATTTTGATTGTATAAATGGATTAACTTTATTTTCCACAGCGTTCCATGTGAGATAATAATTGCCCTTTTCGATGTCTGAATAATCAGCTATATCTTCGTTACCGATAACTCCCTGTGCCACAAGATATGCCCAGAAATCATATGAGCCGGAATCGAAACAAACACCTATCATTCTTGAGTTCGGATAATCCGATGCGTTAGTCAGTTTTGTTGCCGTAACCTCTCCGTTTTCATCCTTGAGCTTTATAGCCTGAGTACAAAAAGCTGTAACCTCAACGCTCTGATTTACCCAAAAAGACAATTTTCCGCTTGTATTGCCGGCGGGAACAACTATATAATTATATCCTGTGTAAGCTTCCGGCATATCAAAAATATGTTTACCGACGGTACTTGCATTTCTGTCTGTTGCTATAAGTGTTCCCGTAATATCATCATTATTGGTATCCATAGTTTCGGGGAACACGGGAAGAGGACTTGTTTTAGTGCCCGCAGTAAATTCTACCGGCGTAGTTTTGCTTGAGTCACCGACTTCACCGTTGCCGATATAATATGCCGGGGCGCTATAAAGTAAATAATCATCCCATTCAAGTGCGGTTCCGTCGGCATTAACAACTACATCTCTGTCTGCACTGACGGTAGGCTTAATAACAAATATCTGTCTTAATGTTCTTCCGTTCGAAAACTCAAGCTCTATCTTTTTCAGTTCACCCTCACCAACTGTATAGCTTTTTGTTGCTTTATAATTGTATGGTTCAAGTGTAACGAAAGAAGCGCCTGTAGCTGCAAATTCATTTTCTTTTATATATCCTTCCAAATCCGGTTCTGTATATGTGATTTTAAAGGTTTTTGTTACAGGCTTCGAATACACCTTTCCCGGTGTATTTGCAACATTGGAGGTTCTTTCGGCTTCTGATCTCTGACCGATTTCAACGGTTATTTCAGTAGTTTTAGAGGATTCGAAATCATTTACCACTTTAACGCTTGCAGTGTTATCGGCATAGCCTGCTAATTTTGCAGTTACTGCCGGATACGAAACAGTCCCGTTGGAAACTGTCAGCTTCTTTGTATATTCTATGGTATCCCAGCTGAATTCCTCGCCGATATAGTCCTCAAATGACTGACCGTCAAAAGTAATTTCAAGCTTTGCATCAGTAAGGCTTTCTGCACCGAAGGTAGCAACATTTGAGACAATCTTCTGGTTGCTTTCCTCCCATATGAAAGCCTTTGCGGTGTAGCCGTCTTCCATTTCAACCCAGTCTGTTCTTACAACGGTATTTACACCTGATGCCGTTTCAACCTTGACAAGCTTCTTGTCGGCATCATAGACTGCGCAGTAAAGGACTGCTTTTTCATCTGCCGAGGTATAGTTTCTGATAAATGCTTCTGCTCTGATGTAATCCTGAGTTTCGCCTGTTGGATTGCCGTTTTCATCTTCCAATTCAACTGTTGTTTCCTTGAATACAACATGGGAGCTTAAAAATTCTGATTCTGCTGCAAAAATGGTGGGGAACACAGAAATCATAACAGAAGATACTACAAGCAACGCCAACAAAATTTTTAATGTTTTTTTGGTTTTTTTCATTTTCTTCTCTCCTTGCATTTTAATTATATATTAAAAGCCGTACTCAGCCTTTATGCAGAATTAAATTTCAGTCCGTTTTACTCCGTATATCCGTCATAAACGATTACATGAATATAACCTCTGCTTTGTGCAACATTGGGACTTGTTACAGTAACCGATTCGTCACCGACTTCAATATGCTTTGAATATTTTGTATTAAATTTCTTATCATCAACGGTAGAGATGCCGTCGCCGGATACTTTTGTATAACCCCACCTTTCATCCGCCATAGCCACGGACCCGGCTTCAAGCAACACATAAACCGTTGCACTTCTGTTAAGCTCAAAGCCCAACCAGTCTTTGTAATCAGATGACATCCACGCCTGCACATATTGCTTACCATCTCCGCCATTTTTCCAGGCAAAGGCGGTCTGTAAGTAATCACAGCCCACAAAGGATTCATCCGAAATCGTTCCTACGTAAAATTCTCTGTCCAGTACAATCTTCGAGCCAACCTGCAAATTTTGCTTCAAAGCAGGTAAAAATGCAGCTCCATCTGTAAAAGACTGCATAAATCTGACGTTTTCTACAAGGGGTTTATCGCTTTTATACTTAACTGTATAGATTTTTTCATCGCCGTCAACCGATGTTACCTTTATAACGGTTTTTCCGGGGAAGGTTACCGGATCTGTTATTTCTACCTTAGCACCGCTGTCAAGAGTTTTCACCGAAACCTCAGGGCAGGCTTTTCTGGTCGATGCAACCGTATACTCGTATTCATATATTTCACTGTCAAAGCCTTCAATTGCAACACCATCTACCGTCAGCTCAACCACATCGCTGCTGCCCCCCGGCAAAAGTGAGGAATTACAAACCGGAGTCATTCCGCTTATGCTGCTCCATAAAACTGTGTTTATCCTGCAGTTTTCGGCATTCTGCGGAACGGTAACGCTTACGGAAAATTCAGTTTCCTCTGTTCCCGCTGTTTTTTCTTCAATGCCTACATCAATAAGCTTTCCTCCGTCATATAAAAGCATAACAAAAGCCATACTTTCAGCCTCAGAGCCATCTGCAATTTTCACATCGATTTTCGCAGTAAGCTCTCCGCCGCTGAGAGTTGTGGTTTCTCCTTCTGCATTTGTATATGTAATCTGCGAATACTCATACTTTTCTTCCAGGGCAAAAGCTGAAAGCATAAAACATATACTCATACACAGAACAAGAATTGCTGCTTTTAATAAAGTGCTTTTAATTTTGTTCATATTTTTATCATCCTTTCCTTAAAAATTATATTTTTATGATTATTTCAGATATATAAATTCCTCGGGAATAAGGGTGAAGGGATTTCCGCCCTTAAAGGGAATCTCTCCGTATATGGCAGCAACAAGTGCTCTCTGGGTTTCTTCGAAGAAATTATAACAGTTTATAAAGGTATGGAAATTAAAGAAATGGTCGAAATAAAGATATGGAGTTCCCATGCTTATTCCGATTGATTTCTCGGAGCCGTGGAACATAACGAAACTAAAACTTTCCTTTTCGTCCTCTCTGTAATAATTGTTAAGACCTCTCATAAGATATCCCACATATATTATCAGATCGCTGTTATTTGAAATATCCTCAATTTCGTCGTAGCTGTATAAATTACGCTTGAAATAGATTTCAGCACCTCTTTTATTGAATTCCTCCTTCATTACCTTCAGGCTTTCAATCTGCTCATCATCATAGGAAAGAATAATGGCAGTAACTCTTTTGATATATCTTTTATCAACAGGAAGAAGACTCTTTTTATTGGCAACCAGCGAAAGACTGTTTTCCGCAACCCTTGTATTTGCTCCCTTTACGTATTCGTTAACCTCTTTGACGTTATCGTCGGTATAGGTATAATCATCCTCAAACATACCCAGCTTTTCCTTCATTTCAAGAACACGCAGACAAGCATCGTCTATACGTTCAATTGATACTCTTCCTTCCTTTACCGCCTTTTCTATAACGTCTATATAATAATCCTTGGCACCGAGTATCATATCGTTACCCGCATTGAGTGCCGCTATGTATACCTCTGCCTCATCGCAGTCAAATATATCCATAAGCCCCTTCATTGTGATTCCGTCTGTAACCACAACACCCTTAAAGCCCATTTCCCCTTTAAGAAGATCGGTGATTATTTTTTTTGAAACGGAGGTGGGAAT
>JAZQFU010000168.1:0-24005 GCA_045539675.1 Clostridia bacterium
TTACATCAAATAAGAATCCGCCATGATAACGAAATCAAGTATTGTGGTCGGATGCCCCGTAGCTTTGGTGTATTCAAAATAAGAACATCACGAAAAACTGACGAACCGAAAGTTCGGGTTTTTCGGATAACCCGGTTGTTAATTCACAATAAAAACACCTGCAAGAATCAGCACTTGCAGGTGTTTGGTATAATCGTATTAAAATGTAATACTTATCTGTAAACATGAAATCCGTTGCCAACAATCTGCTGAGATTCCGAGAATATAATAAATGCGGTGGAATCAAAGGCAAGGATTTTTTTCTGGAATTCGGGAAGCTCGGTTTCCTTAAGTGCACACATAAGCATATATTTTTCAGTATTGGTATAAGCGCCGGTAACGTCAATTAAGGTAACTCCTCTGGGAGAGGTGCTTGTTAAATGCTCTGCGATTTCGGGACCCTTATCGGTAATAACAAAGGCGAGCTTTGAAATATTGAGCATCTTAATAAGCAGGTCAATTGCGAAGGTGGAAATGAAAAGTCCGATAATTCCGTAAAGCGCAAGATCCACCGTTTTGAATACTGCAAGAGAAGTGATAATAACAACTGCATCAATAATAAGCAGAGCCTTACCGATGGGTATATGGGGGAATATATACTGAATTATTCTTCCAAGTATATCCGTTCCGCCGGTGGAGGCGCCCTCAACAAGGGTAAGCCCTATTCCGAAGCCGTAAAGGGTTGCTCCGAAAACGGTGGCAAGAAAAACGTTTTCCGTAAGGGGCGGAAGCTTTGCAAAAATATCCACTATAACCGAAAGAAGTATGGAGCAGATGAGAGTATGGCCAATGAACTTCTTTCCCAGAATTTTCAGTCCGAACATCAGAAGCACCACGTTGAGCACTCCCATACTTACGCCGGCAGGGATTCCGAAGGTATGGAAGAGGATGGTTGAAGCACCCGAAACTCCTCCCGTAACAACCTTATTTGGAACGTAAAACAGGCTGATTCCTGCGGCTGTAAGAATAAGCCCGAGAAGGATAACGAGATAAGATTTAATCCTTTTCATCTGTAAAAGCTCCTTAATCGTTTTCAAAAAGTGGGGTAGAGAAATATCTTTCAGCAGTATCGGGAAGTACGGTAACCACCGTTTTTCCCTTGCCCAGCTTTTTCGCAAGCTTTATTGCGGCGGCAACATTTGTTCCGCTTGAAATTCCGCACATAAGTCCCTCAAGCTTTGCAAGGTTTTTTGCGGTAGTTATAGCCTCTTCATCGGTAATAACGCATATATCTTCATAAATATCGCGGTTAAGAATTGCGGGAATAAGTCCGTCTCCGATTCCCATCTGAAGGTGGGTTCCGATTGTTCCGCCGGCAAGAATTGCCGCGTTTTCCGGTTCAACCGCCCAGATAACAATATCGGGATTCTGAGCCTTTAAAACCTCACCGATTCCCGTAATGGTTCCGCCCGTTCCGATTCCCGAGCAGAAGCCGTCGATTTTATCTGCCACCTGCTCCATAATTTCAAGAGCGGTATGGTGACGGTGCGCAGTCAGGTTTGCGGGATTTTCAAACTGCTGGGGAATGAAAACGTGTTTATCTTTTTTTCCCAAGTCAATTGCAGTCTGAAGGCAACGCTCAATGCAGTCTCCGATGTTTCCGTCATCGTGAATCAGAATAACCTCTGCGCCGTAATGCTTAACAAGCATTCTTCTTTCCTCGCTTACCGAGTCGGGCATTATGATTATGGTTCTGTAGCCTCTTACAGCGCCCACAAGGGCAAGGCCGATGCCCTGATTTCCGCTTGTAGGTTCAACAATGATTGTATCTTTATTTATGATTCCTTTTCTTTCAGCATCAAGAATCATATTGTATGCAGTACGTGTTTTGATTGAGCCCCCCACGTTAAGTCCCTCGAATTTAACGAGAATCTGAGCACCGTCGGGATCTGCCATTTTATTTAAGCGGATCATGGGAGTTTTGCCCATGGCCTCAAGCACGTTATCATAAACCATTCGAATCATCTCCATCATATTATATGCATTTTATCATTTTAGCATAATATTCCTTCAATTTCAATCAGTTTTTTTAAAAATGTGTATGCGAATTTGAAAATGCCATCTTCATTGCGGCAGCTTATGAATCATCGACTGATTCAATTTAAGTTAAATCCGACTCAATCATACTTGACGGAAAGGCTTTTTTGTATTAGAATATACTATACTGAATTATTATGGAGGATTATGCCGTGAATATAAAATATTTATCAGAAGAAAAAGGCTTTATTTCCGAAATTGAGGCAGGGGGAGTAAGAGTTCCCTTCTATGAAGAAGCAGGTCCCCGTTTTTATTTTAAAAACGGAAATGAAAGAACCTATATAGATATGAAAAACCGTGACGGAGTCTATGAAGGAGAAAAGGACGGGATTTTCTATTCGCTTTCCCATGAAGATAAGGGCGAATACTTAAGCATTACCGCAGTTATGGAAAACCGCACCGGTTCTGATTTTATTCCTGACTGCACGGGGCTTGCTCTCGGAATCAATTCATATATGATTGAGTATCCTCAATGGAACGATAAATTTTTCCCCGGCTTTTTAAGATGTGAAAAAACGCATTTTACGGGATATTTTATGTCTCCCTTAGGCAATGCGGCAATCGTTACATGTGATTCACCCGTTGCGGCGTGGGAGCTTACTTATAATACCTTTGAAGAGCATAATTCACTTCATTTCGGGCATAGAATTTTCACGGGAAATCTTCTTTTCACCGTTAACGGAAGGCTTCCCGAGCGTCACCCCCAGAATCTTAAGTCACTTAAAGCAGGTGAAAAGCTTGAAAGAGTTATAAATATCACTCCCGTAAGCGATATTTCGGTTTTCAAGCCCCTTATTTCCGAAAAATTCGGTCTTCCTATGCTTGAAGCGGAAAAATATACATATGCAAAGGGTGAGACTGTCAGATTAAAAGTATTTTCCGGCGGAAAATATGATGTATGCATAAAATCTCCTTCGGGGAAGGTTTCGGAAGGTTGCGAATTCACCGCCGATGAGTACGGTGTATATACCGTAACCGTAACCGCAGAGGACGGAAAAATAAGCGAAGGAAAAATCTATTGCCGCCACGACTACGGCTGGTATCTTAAGGCGGCAAGAAAAAATGCAATCACCAAGCCTCAGAAGGCATCCACCCATACCGAAAGCTGGTACGGTCACTTTTCAAGCTTTCTTGCGGCGAAGCATTATCCCGAAGCAGAGCTTGATGCACTTGCAAAGGCAAACTTTGATGAAATAATGCCTTATATGTATGATTTTGAAAAGGGAAGACCAATTGTTATTCCCAACAGAGTTCAGAATACTGCCTGCCTTGTCAGTCTTCTTGTGGATTTATATGAATCGGATAAGGAAAAGTATCGCATTTATCTTGACTATGCGGCAAATATGGCAGAGGATTTAATAAGAAGGCAGACCCCCGACGGTGCCTACAGAAAAGACGATGTTCACTATACCTCGGTAATATATATTTCAAAAAGTATGCTTGAGCTTGCCTTTGCGGAAAAGGAAGCAGGACTTAACGAAAGATACGAGCGTCATTACGAATCTGCAAAAAGAGCGGTTCAGGATCTTGAAAAGCTTAAGGAGTGCATCGGAACTGAGGGCGAGCATACCTTAGAAGACGGAATGATTTCCTGCTCGGCACTGCAGCTTGGCTTCTTTGCTCTCACTCTTCCCGAAGAGGAGCGCGCTCCCTTTGTTGAGGTGGCGGAATATCTTATGAAAATTCATAAGTGTCTTGAAGAGCTTGAAACTCCCGACTGCAGAATGAGAGGCGGCACCTTAAGATTCTGGGAAGCGCAGTATGACGTGCAGATAAGGGGAAATATGATGAATACTCCCCACGGCTGGACCTCGTGGAAAAGCTATGCCACCTATTATCTTTATCTGCTTACCGGCAAAGAGGAATATCTTAAAGACACGGTAGATACTATGGGTGCTTGCCTGCAGATGATAGACGAAAGCGAAAACTTAAGATGGGCGTTTATTAAAGACCCGTGGAATAAAGTGAGGGTTATGGTTCCCGATGAAGAGCAGCCGGTTAAGGACGGATACGAAAGCACTCCCGAAGGCTTATGCCCCGCATACCGGGGAAAATATGAGGTTCGTGAATTCGGCGAGGAGTATGTTGATCTTATTTCGGGATGGTACCGTATAGGCGATCAGAAAATAACCGGAGGATATGAATTCTGCGATCTTTATTTTGAGGATTACAGCATTCAGGTTGATAATCAGGGCGGAACCTGCGATAACGATGTTCATGAGCATTTCAAATGTCTTGAGGAAACCCTTCTAAAAAAAGCTTTTGTTATTATCGGAGATGAGCTTAAGGGTTATAACTGCAGCATTTCGGAAAATTCCGGCGTTTATACCGTTGAGGCATACGGCGAATGTGAATATATTCACGTTAATGCAGATAAAGACGTAATTATAAAATATAATGGTAAGGAGTATGAGGTAAGCAAGGGTCTTAAGATGCTTTGCGTAAAATAATGATTAAGGATACATTTAAGTTTTTTAAGGAAAGGCTTCTGACTCATTTCCTGGGGATGCTTATAAGCTTTACTGTTGCATTGGCTGCAGGATATATTATGGCTGTAAATACCGATGCGGAAATAAAAATGAAAATTTTTGAAGCTGTAAGAGGGATTATTGAAGGAGCCGGCGCAATAGACGGAGACGGGAATATTTCCGCTTTGGGGATTTTCATAAACAATCTTCGTGCCTGTGCCAATATAACCGTGATGGGGCTTGTTCCCTTTCTTTTCATTCCGTATGTTTCGGTTATGATGAACGGAATGCTTGTTGGTGCGGTGCTTGGTATTGTAAGCGGTTCTTTTTCGCAAACCGTAATATATTTTGTAACGCTGATACTTCCTCACGGGATTTTTGAGATTCCTGCCGTTGCTTTAAGCGGTGCAATGGGAACCTCTCTCTGTATTCTTATATCCGCTAAAATTTTCGGACGAAAGCGTGAGGAAAGAATTTTAACCAGGGCAGTAATGACGGCGAGAACCTTTTTCGTAATGGTTTTGCCTCTTGTTGCCGTTGCAGCAGTAATCGAAGGAATAGTTCTTCCGGTAATTTTTGGATAGGAGAAGAGAAAATGAAAAACAGAATTATAAAAGCAATAGATGAAAACCGTGAAAGAATAATTGCCTGCGGCGAGGATATTTTAAAGGAACCTGAAATGGGCTTTAAGGAGCATAAAACCTCCGCAAGAGTTATGAAGGAATTTGAGATTCTTGAAATTCCTTATGAAAGCGGGCTTGCAATCACCGGGGTAAAGGCAACGGTGGGAAACGGAGACGGGCCCAACGTATGCATAATCGGTGAGCTTGATGCAATAACCTGCTTTGAGCATCCCATGAGCAACAAAGAAACCGGAGCGGCGCATGCCTGCGGTCACAATGCTCAGATTGCCCAGATGATAGGCGCTGCCTACGGACTTTTGAAAAGCGGCGCGCTCGATGAAATGAACGGAAGCGTAACCTTCTTCGCAGTTCCCGCAGAGGAAGGCGGAGAATTCGAATTCAGAAATTCCCTTATAAGTGAAGGAAAAATAACATACAGATCGGGGAAGCAGGAGCTTATGCATACAGGTGCCTTCGAAGGAATTGATATGGCAATGATGATTCATTCTCATGCGCTGACTCCCGACTTCAGGGTTTTTATCGACGGTTCAAGCCTGGGCTATGAAGCAAAGGAAATTACCTTTGAAGGAAAGGCGGCTCACGGAAGCGAGCCCTTCAACGGAATAAATGCACTCAATGCGGCAATGATGACCCTTATGGGAATCAATGCAAACAGAGAAACCTTCAGAGATGAAGACCGGGTAAGAATTCACCCTATTATAACCAACGGGGGAGACGTGGTTAACGTTATTCCCGACCGTGCGGTAATCGAAACCTACGTCAGGGGCGCAAATCCCGCCGCAATTTCTGATGCCTGCAAAAAGGTTGATGCGGCGGCAGAGGGTGCGGCAATTACCGTAGGGGCGAAATGCACCGTGAAAAATATAAAGGGATATATGCCCCTCATTCAGAGCAAAGAGCTTTCTTCCGTGTTTGAAGAAAATGTTCTCCTTTTCACGGAAAAGGAAAATGTGTATCATAATATAAATATGACAGGCTCCACCGATATGGGAGATTTAGGCTCGATAATGCCGGTAATTCAGCCTACTATGGGCGGCTTTAACGGTGCACTTCATTCAAAGGAATTTGAAATAGCAGATAAGGAAGCTGTTTATATTACCGGCTCAAAGCTTCTTGCACTTACTGCCTACGACCTGCTTAAAAACGGAGCAGAGAAGGCGAAAAAGGTAATGGACGCATATAATAAATAACAGATGTTATACAGGAGGAACAGTTATGGAAATAAAATTGTGGGAAAATGAAATACCCTATTACGATGAAAATGCAGATACCCCCAATTCAATGACGGCATATCTTCTTAAAACCTGGCAGAAGGTTCCCGCAATTGTTATACTTCCCGGCGGTGCATACGGTGTAAGGGGTCCTCACGAGGGAGAAGCCATTGCCGAATTTTACCGCAGTCACGGAATGCATGCCTTTGTGGTTAACTACAGACTCTTCCCCAATAAGTTCCCTGCGCCTATGGCAGACGTTCAGAGAGCGGTTAAAATAATAAAGACCAGAGCAGAGGAATTCAAGATTGATACCGAAAGAATTTTCGTTATCGGCTTCAGCGCAGGAGGTCATCTTGCTTCTGCGGTGCTTACCATGGAGGATTTTTCCTTAATCGGTGATGAATATGATTCCGTAAGCCCTGCCTTTACGGGCGGAATCTTAAGCTATGCAGTAACCTCAGGCCTGCCCGAAGACGGCGAGGTTACCGATTGCGTAAGAAAAATGACCGACGGAAGCAGAGAAGCGGCGGAGCTGTATACCACATATAACAGGGTAACCGAAAAAACTCCTCCCTGTTTTATATGGCATACCTTTGAGGATGCAAGTGTGGATGTGCGCCACGCATTAAAGTTTGCTACAGCATTGAAAGAAAAAAATATTCCTGCAGAAATTCATGTATTCCCTAAAGGACCTCACGGACTGGGACTTGCCGGAATCTGCCGTGATGTTTCAAAATGGGCACCCCTTTCGGTGGAATGGATTCAGAATAATTTTTAATATTCCGTGAATTATATTTAAAAGATTTGACTTTAAGAAATTAATTTGCTATAATTGGTAAATACAATAGGCTATTATGTTTTAAAAAAATGACAGAAGGATGAGGTATGGTATGAAGCAAGGTAATTTTCTTAATATACTGAGACCGAATAATCTGCTGTTTTATATACTTCTTATCATATTTGTGGCAATAACCTTTTATTTCAGCCC
The DNA here is from genome assembly GCA_045539675.1 of Clostridia bacterium. Taxonomy (GTDB): domain Bacteria; phylum Bacillota; class Clostridia; order UMGS1840; family HGM11507; genus JAZQFU01. The sequence continues at coordinate 7,391 of JAZQFU010000168.1, forward strand.
CGCCGTTGCGTCAGCGGAGCTTATTTGCGTTCTTGCTCTTGTGATTATTCACAGACTCACCGCATCAACCCGGAACGCAAAAATAAGCGAATATCTTAAGGATTTATCCCTTTCGTCGGATTCCCTTTCAAAGCAGTTTGCTTTAAACAGCATTCTGCCCGTTGCGATAGTTAAAAACAATGCGGATGTTATATGGTATAATAATAAATTCGCAGAAATCTTTTATGCCGATGAAGAAGCGGCTCCCGCAAGAGTGAAGGAGCTCGTTAAGGCTCTTCCGCACTTAAAGAAGGATGAAAAGCATTTTGAAACTGTTGTAAGTATTAAGGATATGCATTTCAATGCGCTGGGAACCGCTATTGAAACCAAAGATAACAAGGATTCCTATATAATGGTTTATTTCCTTGATATCAGCGAGGAAGTCCGTCTTAAGAAAAGGGTGGATAATAAAAGCATTGTGTTTGCCAGAGTAGTTATAGATAACTATGAAGAAACAATCGGTGTTCTTCCCGAAGGAGACAGAGCGGTTGTACGTGCAGACCTTGATAAGCATATTTACGGCTGGGCAAATTCAAACCATTCTTTTATTCATAAAATGGAAAAGGACTGCTTTCTGCTTGTATTTGAAAAGCAGCATCTGAGCAGATATTTAAGCTCGGAATTTGAAAAATTAAGAAAAATAAAGCTTAGCGCAGAGGTTGAGCCGGTTAATATAACCTTAAGCATCGGAATCGGTGCGGACTGCGAAAACCCGGTGGAGGCAAATCAGTATTCCACCTCATCCATAGATATGGCGCTGGGAAGAGGCGGAGACCAGGTTGTGCTCAAAAACAGCGAGGGCTTTTCCTTCTTCGGCGGTGCATCCAAAGAGGTTGAAAAGAGAACCAAGGTTCGTTCAAGGGTTGTTGCTCATGCATTGCGTGAGCTTATTGAAAACAAAGATAACGTTATCGTTATGGGGCATAAGAACCCCGATATAGACTTTTTCGGAAGTGCACTCGGTATTTTCCGTGCTGTTAAAACCTTCGGAAAGAAGTGCTGTATTATTCTCGATGAGGTTACTCCTTCAATTGAAGATATTTATAATACCGTTCATCAGAATGATTTATATGCGGATATGATAATAAATAAAACTCAGGCTGAGGTGCTCTTGAATGAATCCTCCATGCTTGTGATTCTGGATACCCACCGTCCTTCAATGATGCCTTATCCGGAGCTTATCGAGCATACCGAAACGGTGGTTATGATAGATCATCACAGAAAGAGTGCAGATTTTTATTCGGGAGCGGTTCTGAGCTATCACGAGCCCTATGCATCCTCAGCGGCTGAGCTTGTTGCGGAGATTCTGCAGTATATTTCAGAAGATGCAAAGCCAAATCAGATTGAAAGCACGGCACTTTATGCAGGAATTCTTCTTGATACCAGAAACTTTACCTTCAAAACGGGTGTAAGAACCTTTGAAGCGGCATCCTATTTAAGAAGATGCGGCTTAAGCACCGTTGAAGCGAAAGATGTTTTAAAGCCTGATCTTAACGCCTATAAAATGAGAAACAGAATTGTTTCAGCTGCAGAAATATATAAAAGCTCAATAGCCATAAGCTGTTATAACGAAGAGGTGAAATCACCTGCCGTTCCTGCTCAGGCTGCAGATGAGCTTCTTAATATCAAGGGTATCACAGCCGCATTTGTTATATATAAAATGGAAGGAATCTATGGCATTTCCGCACGTTCTATAGGGGATATAAACGTGCAGGTTGTTATGGAAAAGCTGGGCGGAGGCGGTCATCAGCTTTCTGCCGGTGCGCAGTTTGAAAGTGAGGATTCCGAGGCGGTGCGTGAGGCACTTACAGGAGTCATAGATGAATATCTTGATGAAAAATCGAAAGGATGATATAAATGAAAGTTATTTTAACTCAGGATGTTAAAGGAAGCGGAAAAAAAGGCGACGTTGTTAACGTTTCAGATGGATATGCAAATAACTTCCTTCTTAAAAAGGGAATGGCAGTTCCCGCAAACGAAGACAATATGAATGTTCTTAAAAATAAGAAAAGCTCCGAGGAGCATAAAAAAGCTGAGGAGCTTAAGGCTGCTCAGGAGATTGCCGCAAAGATAAACGGTAAAACCGTTACTCTTAAGAAGAAAGCAGGAGACGGCGGCAGACTTTTCGGTGCGGTAACCGCAATTGATATCGGAGATGCCATAAAGGATGCATCCGGAATTGAAATTGATAAGAGAAAAATCGTTGTCAAGGATGCGATAAAGAGCATCGGAAAATATGAAATCGAGATAAAAATACACAAGGATGTCACGGCAAAAATAATAGCAGACGTGGTGGAGTTATAAATGGAGCTTGCAAGAGAGCTGCCTCACAGCAATGATGCTGAGCAGGCGGTTATAGGATCGGTGCTTATTGACCCTAATTTAATGATAGACGCGGTTGACGTGGTGAAGCCTGAGCATTTCTATTCAGAAAGAAACAGGCTTATTTACGGTGCAATGTATGAATTGTTCAACAGCGGTGTTCCCATAGATACCGTAACAATAGGTCATCATCTTGAAAAGCAGGGAGTATTTGATGCAGTCGGCGGGCAGAATTATTTAAGAGATATTATTGCCAATGTGCCTCTTGCTCTTAATATACGTTCATACGGTGAATATATAAAGGAAACCTTTCTTTTAAGATGCCTTGTCAAAACCTCAGAGGAAATAAGCTCTCTCTGCTACGGAGGAGATAATGTTCCTCAGATTATGGATCTTGCTGTTTCAAAAATCTTTGATGTTGTTCAGCAGAGAGATAATCAGAGTGTTACTCATATAAGACCTATTCTTTACGATAATTATCAGAAGCTTAATGAGCTTATGGTAAGCGGGGAAAAATTTCCCGGACTTCCCACGGGATACGTAGGTCTTGACGCAAAGATTCAGGGAATGCAGCCCGGTCAGCTTATACTTATTGCGGCGCGACCCGGTATGGGAAAATCCTCCTTCGCAGTTAATATTGCTCAGCATGTGGCAATAAAAGGAAAGGTTCCCGTTGCAATTTTTACCCTTGAAATGACCAAGGAGGAGCTTTGCTCAAGAATAGTAAGCTCGGAAGCAAGAATAGACAATAAGAAAATCAAGGTGGGCGATTTAACTCAGAATGAAGTAAGCAGATACCTTGAGGTTATGGATCCCATTGCGGCATCCCCCCTTTATATAGATGATACAGCCTCCATTTCCGCAACAGAGCTTCGCGCAAAGTGTAAACGGTTAAAGCTTGAAAAGGGACTTGGTCTTGTGGTAATAGATTACCTTCAGCTTATGACGGGAAGCGGCAGGGAATCAAGGCAGCAGGAAATTTCTGAAATCAGCCGTTCACTGAAGCTTCTTGCAAAGGAGCTTGAAATTCCCGTAATCGCACTTTCTCAGCTTTCCCGTGCGGTTGAGCAGAGAAAAGACGATCACCGCCCCATGCTCAGCGATCTTCGTGAATCGGGCGCAATTGAGCAGGATGCGGATATGGTTATGTTTTTATACCGTGAGGATAAATATAATGAAGCCACCGAGGAAAAAAACGTGTGTGAATGCATACTTGCCAAAAACAGAGCAGGTGAGCCGGGAACCGTTAAGCTTTCCTGGATAGGCGAATTCACAACATTCTATAATCTGGAGACCGTTTATGGCAGAAATGAAGGTTAAGGAAACCGTTCTGAAATATAAAATGATTTCTCCCGGAGATAAAATTCTTGTAGGTCTTTCGGGGGGAGCTGATTCGGTGTGCCTTCTGCTTACCCTTAATGCGCTTCGCAAGGAGCTTGGAATTTCAAGGCTTGCTGCCGCGCATATCAATCACGGAATCAGAGCAACCGCAAAGAGAGATGCGGATTTTGCGAAAGAGCTCTGCCTGAAAAACGGCATAGAGTTTTTTATAAAAAATGAGGATATTCCGGGAATCGCAAAGGAATACGGAATTTGCGAGGAGGAAGCAGGAAGAATTGCGAGATATTCGTTTTTTGATTCCTTAAGAAAAGAGCACGGCTTTAATAAAGTCGCTACGGCTCATAATATGAACGATCAGGCGGAAACCTTTCTTATGAGAATTATTTCGGGAAGCTCTCTTGAAGGGCTTGAATGCATTAAGCCTGTGAGAGAAGACGGAATAATACGTCCTCTTATCGAAACCAAAAGAGAAGAAATCGAAAAATATCTTGAAAATAAAGGTCAGAGCTATATGACCGATGAAACCAATGAAGATACTGCCTATCGGAGAAATTCCGTAAGGCATGAGCTTCTGAAGTTAATCTGTGAAAAATATAATCCCTCCTTCGTTGAGACTGCGGCTTCTTCCGTGGAATTTTTATCCAGGGATTCGGAATTCATAAGGTCTGCACTTGAGGAAAGGGGAATTACAGATGATTGTGAAAAGCTTTCCTCCCTTCCCGATGCGCTTCTTATAAGAGCTCTGAAAAAGCTTACGGGCAAGAAGCTTTCCAAAAAAAACCTTAACGGTATTATGAAAACCGTAAGGGAAGGGAAGAACGGCGCCTTTTTCGATGCAGGCGGAGAGCTCTGGAAAATCGAATACGGCAGACTGGTAAAAAAAGAAAAAAAGCCGGAAGAATATTGCTGTAAGCTTTCGTTGGGGGAAAACCGTATTGATGAAATAAATGCAGTATTTACCGTATCTGAAGGAACAGCAAGCGGAAAAAACGTTATAAATATTCCGTCGGTTGAAAATATTTCGGTTCGCACGAGAAAAGAAGGAGACAGAATTTTCGTTAAGGGGTGCGGTCATAAAAAAATAAAGGATATTTTCATTGACCGAAAAATACCGGCAGAAAAAAGAAGTATATGGCCCCTTGTTACTCTCGGAAACGAAATAATCTGGGTAACGGGAATTTATAAGAATGAAAAAAAAGAATCTAAATATAATATAAAAGCAGAATGGAGGATTTAGAATGTTTGATAATGATGTTGCGGGAATACTTCTTTCCGAAGAGCAGATTAAGGAAAAGGTCAAAGAGCTTGGCAGAAAGATAACCGAGGATTATAAAGATGTTGACTGCCTTATAGCGGTGGGAATTTTAAGGGGCTCCGTTATTTTTATGGCTGACCTTATAAGATGCATCGATTTACATACCGAGCTTGAATTTATGTCTGTTTCAAGCTACGGAGCATCAAGCAAAACCTCAGGGGTTGTTAAAATCAATAAGGATCTTGATGTTGATATTGCAGGGAAGCACGTTATAATCATAGAGGATATTATTGACTCGGGAGTAACCTTAAGCTACCTTCGTGAGTTATTGTTAAAGAGAAATCCTGCATCACTTAAAATATGCACTCTTTTAAACAAGCCCGAAAGAAGAATCGCAGATGTAACCCCCGATTATGTTGCATTTGAGGTTCCCGATGAATTTGTTATCGGATACGGACTGGATTATGCTTCAAGATACAGAAATATGCCGTATATAGGTATACTTAAAAGGGAAATATATGAATAATTCCGTAGTGTGGCAGAGGGGATAAACAGATATATGTCACATAAAAGCGGAGAACAGGAGGAAGAAATTGAAAAAAGTTAAGGAGATAGGCTTTTATCTGCTTATTGCAGCACTTTTTGTTGCCCTTGTCGGACTTGTTTTTTCCACGGATGAAACCGAGGTGAAAATCTATTCCGAGCTTGTTAAGGATATTAATGCAGGCAGTGTAAAGAAAATCGAAATAGTTGAAAATAAGGCATATGTGCTTTATAAAGACAATAAACGTGCAGAGGTTGAAATTCCCGGCTATGCGGTGCTTCGTATGGATGTGGGAAATACCCTTTCGGAAAAGGTTCAGTCGGGAGAAATAGAAATAGATACCAGAAGCCCGGCGGTTCTTCCCTGGTGGCTTTCGCTTCTTTCACCTCTGGCAATTCTTGCGGTTATGATTCTTTTCTGGAGCTTCTTTATGAAGCAGTCCGGAGGCGGCGGAAAGGCAATGAACTTTGGCAAAAGCCGTGCAAAGGTTGCCGGTGAAGAAGGTAAAAGAGTTACCTTCAAGGATGTTGCCGGAGTGGATGAAGAAAAAGAAGACCTTTCTGAAATTGTTGAATATCTTAAGGATTCTCAGAAATTTGTGGATATCGGTGCGAGAATTCCCAAGGGCGTTCTTCTTATGGGCCCTCCGGGAACAGGTAAAACCCTTCTTGCCAAGGCAGTTGCGGGAGAAGCGGGAGTTCCCTTCTTCAGCATCAGCGGTTCCGATTTCGTCGAAATGTATGTAGGTGTGGGTGCTTCGAGAGTAAGAGACTTATTCGATCAGGCAAAGAAAAGCTCACCCTGTATAGTATTTATTGATGAAATTGATGCGGTGGGAAGACACCGTGGCGCAGGTCTGGGCGGCGGCCACGATGAAAGAGAGCAAACCTTGAATCAGCTTCTCGTTGAGATGGACGGATTTACGGGCAATACCAATATTATTGTTATTGCCGCAACCAACCGCCCCGATATTCTTGATCCCGCACTTCTCCGTCCGGGAAGATTTGACCGTCAGATTATAGTGGGGCTTCCCGTTATCAAGGGCAGAGAAGAAATCTTAAAGGTTCACGCAAAGAATAAAAAGTTTGAAGAGAATACCGATTTAAGTGTTCTTGCTAAATCCACCCAGGGCTTTACCGGTGCAGACCTTGAAAACCTGCTTAACGAAGCGGCTCTTCTTGCGGCAAGAGACGGAAGAAAGCTTATCGGAAATCAGGATCTTGCCGATGCAATGATTAAGGTTATTGCAGGCCCCGAGAAGAAATCGAGAAAGGTAACCCTGAAGGATAAAAAGCTTACCGCTTATCACGAAGCAGGGCATGCGATTATTACCGCCCTTATGCCTACTCAGGATAAGGTGCATCAGATTTCGATTATTCCCAGAGGCAGAGCGGGAGGATATACCCTCTCATTGCCTTCAAACGATAAATCTTATTCTTCAAAGACAGAAATGCTGGAAGAAATCGTAACCCTTCTTGGCGGACGTGTTGCAGAAAAGCTGGTGCTTGACGATATAAGCACGGGCGCATCAAACGATATTGAAAGAGCAACCAAGATTGCCAAGGATATGGTAACGGTCTACGGTATGAGTGATAAGCTTGGTCCCATGGTATTCGGAAAATCAAGCGGCGAAGTATTCCTTGGAAAAGACTACGGTCAGACCAGAGATTATTCCGAAAGTGTAGCGGCTAAAATTGACGAAGAGGTAAGCAGAATAATTGATGAAGCTTATAAAACCTGTCAGAAGCTTCTCAGCGAGAATATGGAGAAGCTCCACGAAGTAGCAAAAGTCCTTCTTGAAAAGGAAAAGATGGAAGCAGACGAATTTATGGAAATCTTCCCCTATGAAAAGGAAGAGGAAGAGCTTTTCGAATATAATACCTTTGCGGCTGAAAAAAAGAAAACTGAAGAAAAGATTTCGGAAAAGCCTGAGGAAAAGTCTGAAAAAGCTCCTGAAGAGGAGAAGGAAGAAAACGGGGAAGCGGAATGAGAGATTATAAAAAAGAGCTTGAAAAAAGAGTAGAGTTTATAAAAGAGGTTCTTAAGGAATCCCATGCTTCGGGAATAGTTTTCGGAAACAGCGGGGGAAAGGACTGTGCGCTTGTGGGTATTCTCTGCAGAAAAGCCTGCGATAACGTGCTTTCCGTAATAATGCCCTGCACCTCAAGAAGAAACTATAACGAGGATATGGAGGATGCAAAGAAACTGGAGACTCAGTTCGGAATTGAAAGTATGACCGTTGATTTAACTCCCGTTAAGGAAGCGGCACTGGCTGCCGTTGAAAAGAATATTCATCTTACGGATATGTCTGCGGCAAATATGAATCCCAGACTTCGTATGCTTACCCTGTATTCCATTGCGCAGACGAGAAATGCCCTTGTTGCGGGAACGGGTAACGCAAGCGAAAGATATATGGGCTACTTTACCAAATGGGGAGACGGAGGATGCGACTTCAATCCCATTGCCGATCTTACCGCTACCGAGGTCTTTGAGTTTTTAAGATATCTTGAAGCTCCCCCGTCCATAATCGAAAAAGCACCCTCTGCGGCACTTTTTGAAGGTCAGACCGATGAGGCTGAAATGGGAATTACCTATGCAGAGCTTGATGAATTTATTTTAAACGGAAATATAAGTGAAGAAAACAGAAAACTGGTTGAATCCGCTCACAGAAGAACAGAGCATAAAAGGGTTCTTCCAAGGCTTTATGAGGAGAAAATATGAAGGGTAAACAGAGAGCATATTTAAGGGGACTTGCCAATACAATTCAGGCAAAATACCAGATTGGAAAAAACGGAATAGATGAAAGCCTTCTTGCTCAGCTTGAGGAAGGCCTTGAAAAGAATGAGCTTATTAAGGTGCACGTGCTGGAAAACAGCCTCTTGGGCGCACGTGAAGCCTGCGACGAGGTTTGCGAAAGAATCGGTGCGATTCCCGTGCAGACCATCGGAAGCAAGTTCGTTATCTATAAGGAATCCAAGAATAATAAAACAATTGTAATACCTAAATAATCAACAACCCGCCTTTTAATATCAGGCGGGTTAATTTTTTGCCGTAAATTTTCTTAAAACACTTGTAATAATTGCCGTTTAGTGGTATAATAACGTGATAAATAATTTATAGTGGATAATTGTGAAAATAAATACCCGGAAGGTGAATAAAAATGTTAAAAGCATTGCTTTCAAAGCTTGTCGGCTCTTATTCCGACAGAGAAATAAAAAGAATATCAAAGACTGTTCAGAAGGTGCTTGCGCTTGATGAGGTCTTTGCCGCAAAAACCGATGCAGAGCTTAAAGAAATGACCGTTCTTCTTAAGGGAAGACTTGCAAAGGGCGAAACCCTTGACGATATTCTTCCCGAAGCCTTTGCAACCGTCCGAGAGGCGGCTTACCGTGTTATCGGTATGAAGCATTATCCCGTTCAGATTATGGGCGGTATTATTCTTCATCAGGGCAGAATTGCCGAAATGAAAACCGGTGAAGGTAAAACTCTTGTTGCTACTCTCCCTGCATATCTTAATGCATTAAGCGGAAAGGGCGTTCATATTGTAACCGTATACGATTATCTTGCAAAGCGAGACAGTGAATGGATGGGAAAGGTTTATAAGTTCCTCGGACTTACCGTCGGTCTTGTTATTCACGATGTTGAGCCTTCCATGAGAAAGTCAAGCTATGCGGCAGATATAACCTACGGAACCAATAACGAATTCGGCTTTGACTATCTCCGTGATAATATGGTTATCTATAAAGAAAATATGGTTCAGAGAGGCCATAGCTTCGCTATCGTGGATGAGGTAGACAGTATCCTGATTGACGAAGCAAGAACTCCTCTTATTATCTCGGGGCCCGGCGAGGAATCCACCGACCTTTACGACAAGGCAAATGCCTTTGCAAGAAGACTTAAGGGCAAAACTGTTGTTGAGGTTGATCTGAAGGCAGAGGAGGAAGAAACCGAAGCCGACTATATAGTTGACGAAAAGGCGCATACCGCAACCCTTACAAAAGCAGGTGTGGAAAAGGCGGAAGCCGCATTCGGAATCGAAAATCTTTCGGATCCCGAAAATATGAAAATCTCCCATCATATTAACCAGGCAATAAAGGCATACGGCATTATGAAAAGGGATGTTAACTATGTTGTCCGTGACGGAGAGGTTATCATAGTTGACGAATTTACGGGAAGACTTATGTTCGGAAGAAGATATTCCGAAGGTCTTCATCAGGCAATTGAAGCAAAAGAGGGAGTAAAGGTTGAAAGAGAAAATAAAACCCTCGCAACCATAACCTTCCAGAATTATTTCAGATTATATAATAAGCTTTCCGGAATGACCGGAACAGCTATAACAGAAGAAACCGAATTCCAGGAAATATATAAGCTTGACGTTGTTGAAATTCCCACCAATAAAGAGGTAATGCGTCAGGATAAGCCGGATTTTGTTTATAAAACCGAAGAGGCAAAGTTCAGAAATGCGGTAGACGAAATCGAAAGAAGGCATAAAAACGGTCAGCCGGTGCTGGTTGGTACCGTTACCATTGAAAAATCCGAATTCTTAAGCGGAATGCTTAAGAGAAGGGGAATAAAACACGAGGTTTTAAATGCAAAGAATCATACCCGTGAAGCCGCAATAGTTGCTCAGGCAGGTAAGTTCGGTGCGGTAACCATTGCAACGAATATGGCAGGAAGAGGAACTGATATTATCCTTGGAGGTAATGCGGAATTCCTTGCTAAAGCAGAAATGGCAAAGCAGGGCATAAGCGATGAAATCATTGCCGAAAGCGTAGGCTTTGCAGATACGGATAACGAAGAAATCATTTCCGCAAGAGCGCTCTTTAATGAGCTTATGATTAAGTTTAAGGCTCAGGTTGAAGAGGAAAGAGCAAAGGTTGTTTCCGCCGGCGGACTTATGATAATCGGAACCGAGCGTCACGAAAGCAGACGAATAGATAATCAGCTCCGAGGCCGTGCAGGACGTCAGGGAGACCCGGGCGAAACAAGATTCTATATTTCCTTTGAGGATGACCTTATGAGAAAGTTCATTCCCCAAAGAATCCTTGAAATGGCAATGAAGGCGCAGGAGAATGACGATGAACCCATCGAAATGCAGATGTTTACCAATGCCATAGAAAGAGCCCAGAAGGCAGTTGAGGGAAGAAACTTCCAGACCCGTAAGCACGTTCTTGAATATGATGACGTTATGAATAAACAGCGTGAGGTTATTTACGGTCAGCGGCAGAAGGTGCTTGACGGTGAAGATATAAGAGATACCGTTTTAAGAATGATTGAATCCGCAGTTGAAGAAATGGTGGATTTAAACTGTGCAGGCGGAGAATTTCCCGATGACTGGAATCTTCGCGGCATTGAAAAGGAAGGCACGGAAATTTACTCGGTTGAAGGAAAAGAAATTTCTTTTGCCGATGAGGATATGAATTATCTTACCAGGGAAAAGATAAAGGATATGGTAAGAGAAGCGGCTCTGGAAAAATATGCCGAAAAGGAAACCCTTTTCGGAGAAGGTATGCGTGAGGTAGAAAGAGTTGTTCTTTTAAGAACCGTTGACCAGAAATGGATTGACCATATTGACGATATGGATCAGTTAAGGCACGGAATAACCTTAAGAGCATACGGTCAGAAAAATCCCGTTACCGAATATCAGGTTGAAGGCTTCAATATGTTTGAGGAAATGATTGCATCAATCAGCAGAGATACAGCAAAAACAATCCTTAATGTATATCCCGCTCAGAAGCTTGAAAGAAAGCAGGTTGCCGTTCCCTTAAGGGAATCAAGAAGCAGTGATTCCGGAGTAAAGCAGCCGGTAAAGAAGGCAACCAAGGTCGGAAGAAACGATCCCTGCCCCTGCGGTTCGGGTAAGAAATACAAAAAATGCTGCGGCTTTGACGGGCAGGATTAATACGGGGAAAGGAATAAAAGTATGGTTGAATATGATGAAATAAGGCAGCGGCTTTCAGCGGCAAGAGAAGATGCCGCGAAGCTTGAGCAGTCCCTGAGCCTTGATAAGGTAAGAGGGGATGTGGTGGAGCTTGAAAAACAGAGTGCAGACCCTGATTTCTGGTCAGACAGCGAAAATTCCACCAAAATTCTTCAGCAGCTGAAAAATGCCAAGGATAAAATTGCAAAATTTGAAAAGCTGGGCGAGGGCCTTGACGATGTTGAGCTTGCAATCGAAATAGCAGAGGAAGAGGAGGATGCCTCGCAGGTTTCCGAAATCACCTCAATGCTTGACGATGTTATAGGAAAAATAGAAATAATGAATCTGGATACCCTTCTTTCGGGAGAATATGATAAATCAAATGCGATTATTTCTCTTAATGCGGGGGCAGGCGGAACCGAGGCTCAGGATTGGGTTGAAATGCTTTACCGTATGTATATGAGATGGGCGGAAAGAAGAGGCTTCAAAACAGAGGTTGTTGATTACCTTGCAGGAAACGAGGCGGGAATTAAAAACGTTTCAATTCTCGTGAGCGGAGAAAATGCCTACGGGTATCTTAAGGCAGAAAAGGGAGTTCACCGTCTGGTAAGAATTTCTCCCTTCGATTCATCGGGAAGAAGGCATACCTCTTTTGCTTCTCTCGATGTTCTTCCCGAGCTTGACGATGACGTTGAAATAGATATCAATCCCGATGACCTTAAGGTAGATACCTACCGTTCATCGGGCGCAGGCGGTCAGCACGTTAATAAAACCGAGTCTGCCATAAGAATAACCCATATTCCCACGGGAGTGGTTGTTTCATGTCAGACCGAGCGTTCCCAGTTCAAAAACCGTGATACGGCTATGAAGATGCTCAAAGCAAAGCTTCTTGATATCAAAGAGAGAGAGCATAAGGAAAAGATTTCCGACCTTCAGGGCGTTCAGATGGATATAGGCTGGGGCAGTCAGATAAGATCTTATGTTTTCCATCCCTACAGCATGGCAAAGGATCACAGAACGGGATGCGAAACGGGAAATATAAATGCGGTTATGGATGGCGATATTGATAATTTTATCAATGCATATCTTGTTATGCAGGCCAAAAATAACAGCGAGAATTAATCGGAGGAGCTATGTTTGATAAACTGAACTTCATTGAAGAAAAGTATAATGAGCTGAACTCACTTATTTCCGATCCTGCGGTGATTTCCGATCAGGAGCGGTGGAGAAAGCTTATGAAGGAGCAGAATGCTCTTACCCCAATAGTGGAAAAATATAAAGAGTATAAAAAGGCGAAGGAGACAATTGCGGAAATGCTTGAAATGCTTGCCGCAAAGCCCGATAAAGACCTTAAGGAGCTTTGTGAGGAAGAGCTTTCCGAAGCAAAGGCAAGCCTTCCCGTAATTGAAGATGAGCTTAAGATTCTTCTTCTCCCCAAAGACCCCAACGATGAGAAAAACGTTATCGTTGAAATCAGAGGCGGAGCAGGAGGCGATGAAGCGGCACTCTTTGCAGGAGACCTTTACCGTATGTATTCCATGTATGCAGATCAGAGAAAATGGAAAACCGAAATTCTTTCGGAAAACCCCACCGAGCTTGGAGGATATAAGGAAATTTCCTTTATGGTATACGGAGACGGCGCTTATTCAAGACTTAAATTTGAAAGCGGCGTTCATAGAGTGCAGAGAGTTCCGGAAACTGAATCGGGCGGAAGAATTCATACCTCTACCGTAACCGTTGCGGTGCTTCCTGAAGCGGAAGAGGTGGATGTATATATAGATCCCGACGATATTGAAACAGATACCCTCCGTTCCTCGGGTGCAGGCGGTCAGCACGTTAATAAAACCGAATCCGCAATAAGACTTACCCATAAGCCTACGGGAATTGTGGTTATGTGCCAGGATGAGCGTTCACAGTTTAAAAACAGGGATAAGGCAATGAAAATTCTCCGTTCCAGAATTCTTGATATGAGAATGGCAGAGGCTCAGGAAAAAATAGCCTCCGAAAGAAAGAGTCAGGTCGGAACCGGAGACAGAAGTGAAAGAATAAGAACCTATAACTATCCTCAGAGCCGTGTTTCTGATCACAGAATCAAGCTTACCTCTAATCATCTTGAGGGAGTTCTTAACGGAAATCTCGATGAGTTTATAGATGCTCTTATTACCGCAGACCAGGCTGAAAAGCTTCGCATGAGTGCAGAAGGATAAATAAAAGGAGAATGATTTATGGTATATCGTGTATATGTTGAAAAAAGGGAAGGCTGTGACGTTGAAGCAAGAAAGCTTCTTTCAGATATCCGTTCCTTCCTTCAGATAAAGAATCTTGAAAAAATCCGTGTTATCAACCGTTATGATGTTGAAAACATTGAAAAAGAGCTTTTTGAAAAGTGCAAGACAACTGTTTTTTCCGAGCCTCAGACAGACGATGTAAGTGAGGAAATCGTAAAAGACGGAGCTTGCTCATTCGTGGTTGAAGCACTTCCCGGTCAGTACGATCAGAGAGCTGATTCCGCGGCCCAGTGTATTCAGATTATTTCCTGCCTTGAAAAGCCGGTTGTTAAAACCGCAAAGGTTTATGTTTTATACGGAAGCCTTACCGACGGAGATATTGCTGAAATCAAAAAGTATCTCATTAACCCCGTAGAAGCAAGAGAAGCATCCGATGAAAAATATGAAACTCTTGCAGTTAAATATGATATTCCTACCGAGGTTGCCGTAATTGACGGATTTATTGATATGGATGAAAAGGGACTTTCTGATTTTCTTTCATCCTACGGTCTTGCAATGGATCTTGAAGACCTTAAATTCTGTCAGGCTTACTTCAAGGGAGAAAAGAGAAACCCCACGGTAACCGAAATCAGAATGATAGATACATACTGGTCTGACCATTGCCGTCATACCACCTTCTTAACTGATATTGATAACGTAACCTTTGAAGACAAGACCGTTGAAAAGGCTTACGAAAGATATATGGAGGCAAGAAAAAGACTTGGAGTAACCAAGCCCGTATGCCTTATGAATATTGCAACAATAGCAGTTAAAGAGCTTAAGGCGGCAGGAAAACTTGATAAGCTTGATGAATCGGAAGAAATAAATGCATGCACCGTTAAAATCAAGGTTGAAAGGGAAGGAAAGCAGGAAGACTGGCTTCTTCTCTTCAAAAATGAAACCCACAACCACCCCACCGAAATTGAACCCTTCGGCGGTGCGGCAACCTGCATAGGCGGTGCAATCAGAGATCCCCTCTCAGGACGTTCCTATGTATATGCGGCAATGAGAGTAACCGGTGCGGCAAATCCTCTTATGCCTGTAAGTGCGGCAAAACCCGGTAAGCTTCCTCAGAGAAAAATTGTTACAACGGCGGCGGCAGGCTACAGCTCCTACGGTAATCAGATAGGACTTGCCACCGGAATAGTAGATGAAATATATCACGAAGGTTATGAAGCGAAGAGAATGGAAATCGGTGCGGTTTTAGGTGCGGCTCCTCAGGAAAACGTGAGAAGAGAAAGACCTGCTCCCGGAGATATCGTAATTCTCCTGGGCGGAAGAACCGGACGTGACGGCTGCGGAGGTGCAACCGGCTCTTCAAAATCTCATACCACGGCTTCTCTTGAAAGCTGCGGTGCAGAGGTTCAGAAGGGTAATGCCCCCGAAGAAAGAAAGCTTCAGAGACTTTTCAGAAATCCCGAAGCTTCAAAGCTTATTAAAAGATGTAATGACTTCGGTGCAGGCGGTGTTTCCGTTGCAATCGGAGAGCTTGCCGACGGTCTTAAAATAGACCTTAACGCAGTAAAGAAAAAATACGACGGTCTTGACGGAACCGAGCTTGCAATCAGCGAATCTCAGGAAAGAATGGCAGTTGTTGTTGCTGCTTGTGATGAAAAGAGATTCTTTGAGCTTGCAGATACCGAAAATCTTGAAGCAACGGTTGTTGCAGTTGTTACCGAGGAAGAAAGACTTGTTATGGAATGGAACGGTAAAAATATCGTTGATATTTCAAGAGACTTCCTTAATTCAAACGGTGCCTCCAAGCATATTGATATAACCGTTCCTCAGGGCGGAATATATGAAAAGGAAATCGGTGAAAGCTTCACCGAAGAATACAAGGCTCTTGCAGATGACCTTAATATCTGCTCAAAGAGAGGTCTTTCCGAACGCTTCGATTCCACCATCGGAGCCGGAACCGTTCTTATGCCCTTCGGCGGAAAGAACCAGATAACCCCCATTCAGGCAATGGTTAATAAGCTTCCCGTAGAAAAAGGTGATACAACCACCTGTTCGCTTATGGCGTGGGGCTATAACCCCTATGTTTCCGAAAAGAGTCCCTTTATCGGAGCATATACTGCAGTTGTTGAATCTGTATGTAAGCTTATTTCCGCAGGTGCTGAATTTGAAGATGTTTATTTAACCTTCCAGGAATACTTTGAAAAGCCCGGAAAAGACGGCAAGCGTTGGGGCAAGCCTCTTGCGGCACTTCTCGGTGCATATTCCGCACAGATGGATTATGAAATCGGTTCAATCGGCGGTAAGGATTCCATGAGCGGAAGCTTTGAAAATATTGATGTTCCTCCCACTCTGGTTTCCTTTGCGGTAACCACCGAGGATATTAAGAATATTATTTCTCCCGAATTCAAAAAGGCAGGAAATAAGGTTGTTGTGCTTAAGCCCGCTTACGATGAAAACGGATTGCCTGTTGCGGAAAGCTTAAAGGAGAATTTCAGGACTGTTTCAAAGCTTGTTCGTGAAGGAAAGGCGGTTTCCGTATATACTCCCGGACCCGGCGGTATTGCAGAAGCAGTTATGAAAATGAGCTTTGGTAACGGAATCGGCTTTGAATATAATGAAACTGTTACCCTCAAGGATATTTTCTCCCTTTGCTACGGTGCATTTGTTATTGAGCTTTCAGAGAATGCAGATATCGGCGAAGTTCTCGGATATACCACAGAGGAATATGCTCTTAAATATAAGAATGAAAAGCTCTGCCTTGGCGAAATCTCAAAGATTTATGAAGATAAGCTTGAATCCGTATTCAGCTGCAATATAGCATCTGAGGATAAAAAGGTTGAAGCCTTTGAATATAAGGAAGGAAAAATTTCCGCTCCTGCAATCAAGGTTGCAAAGCCCAGGGTTCTTATTCCCGTATTCCCCGGTACCAACTGTGAATACGATTCCGCAAAAGCAGTTGAAAGAGCGGG
>JAZQFU010000169.1:0-10583 GCA_045539675.1 Clostridia bacterium
TTGTTGCAGTAATAGATGCAGGCTGCAATATTTCTCATGAAGCCTTTCCGTCTCCCACATCTGATGTGGCATTAACAGAGGAAGAGGTTTCTCTTCTGCTTGAAAATCAGACTTTCAATGCGGAAAATATGTTTCCTTCACTTACGGGAAAGATGGTTTATCATAATAAAAAGTTTCCCTTTGCCTTTGATTACGGTGACGGAGATTACGATGTTTACGGAGTAAGTCACGGCACGGGTGTTTGCAGTGTGCTTGCAGGAAACGGCGGAAGCTATAACGGTAAGAATTTTCACGGAGCTCTTCCCGAGGCACAGATTGTTATGATGAAGGTTCAGGATGCATCGGGGGCGATATCCGTTTCAGATATGCTTGCGGCAGTTGAGGATGCCATTCTTCTTGACGTGGATGGAATAAATATAAGCATAGGTTCGGTTTCGGGCTTCGGGGGAACTCCCAATGAAGCAGCCTTTGAGGGCGTGATTAATAAAGCGAGGGAAAAAGGAATTTTTGTTTCTGTTTCGGCAGGAAATTCGGGAATGTTTACTGCAGAAGGCGGATTTTCGGGAACTGCAACCTCTTATTTAAAGCCTTTTAATGCAAATACAGATTACGGAATAACCGCAAGTCCTGCGGTTTATGAAAATGCGGTGGCGGTTGCTTCCTGCTCTGCTGACGGAGTGCCTTCGGTTTTTTCCGCCTGGGGAGGCACCAACGAAGGAGAGCTTAAGCCGGATGTGAGCGCCAGCGGAAATGCGGTTACCGTTGCAACCAACAGCGGCTATACCGTAAGCCGCGGAACCTCATATTCTTCTCCTCTGCTTCTGGGGAATGCAATTAAAGTGAAGCATAAATATGAGGAGCGGGGGGATGCGGACGGACTTTCCGAAAAGCTTATTATGAATACTGCGGATATTATGAGGGAAAACGGCATTCCCGTATCACCCAGAAAGCAGGGAAGCGGAATGCTTAACCTTTCCCGTGCTCTTGGTGCAAAATGTGTAATATACGGAAACGGCGGTAAAGCAAAAATAAATCTCGGAGATAATCTCGGTGAAAGCTTTTCCGGAGAATTTACCGTTGAAAATATATCGGGTTATGCAGTTGAATATGTTCCTTCTCTTGAACTTATAACAGATAAAACCGACGGAGAAAGAATAACAGGCAAAAGTGTTTTCCTTAAAAATACTACGGTGTTTAATCCCTCTGTTATAACCGTCGGACCGGGAGAAAAGGTTAAGGTTTCCTTTGCCGTTGAAACGGACTCCGGGGAAATCAAAGAAAATGCAGAGCTTTTCCCCAACGGTTTTTATCTTGAAGGCTTTATAAGTCTTTCGGGAACAGAGCTTTTAAGCATACCCTTTTCGGGATACAGGGGAAGCTGGGATGCCGCTCCCTTATTTATTCCTCCTGCGGAAAAATACGGCTTCGGCTTTGCAACGGTTATGATGAACCGGGCATATACCTTTGAAAATACTTATTACTACGGAAACCGGTTTTTTCCGCATATGGGTCTTTCAAGCCCTCATCTCAGTATTGAGAATATTGCTTTTTCTCCCAACGGAGACAAGCTTCTTGATACGGCAAATATATTTGCGGGGTTATACAGAAATGTGCTATCTCTGAAGCTCAGCTTCAAAGATTCTTCGGGAAATACAGTTTATGAAATAACCCGTACCGAGGTTCCGAAGGGGCACGGACTTTCAACCATTGCTCATACGGATTACCGCTGGGACGGAAAAGATTTTTCGGGAAATCCTTGTGCCGAGGGGCAGTATTATATGGTTGCCGAGGCTCTGGGTGCATATGAAGGCGCAACGCCGGAAACTCTTGTTCTTCCTCTTTTTATTGACAGAACGAAGCCCTCGCTTAAGTCTGCCGGGATTGTAAAGAGCGGAGAAAGGCTTTATCTTGATGTAGGGTATGAAGATAACGGAACCATTCAGGCTGTAGCGATTTCGGGAAGCGGATTTTCTGAATTTTCATATGAGCCTGAGGAATCAGGCACATATCGTTTTGATATTACGGATATCAGGGAAGATACCTTTGATATAGAGGCATTCGATTATGCTCTTAACGGTTCACTTGATGAAATAACCGTTGCCGATGAATACAGAGTATATTATAAGGATAAAGAAATAAGCAGAATATCAAAGAAAACAAAAGCATATATAAACGGAACTGTAAACAGGGAATACGAGCTTAAAAACGGAGAAGACGGCTTCAGGCTTCTTATCTGGAATAAAAACCTTATGCCCGTATTCTGATTGAAGGGTGAATTAATTGTTTGTAAAGGTTGTTTTAAATGAAAAGGCCACCGAGCTTGACCGTGCCTTTACCTATAGGGTGCCTTGCGAATTTGAAGAGGAGGTAATGCCGGGTAAAAGGGTTCTGGTAAGCCTCGGAAGGCGTAAGTGCGAGGGAGTAATCGTCTCGGTTGACGAAGAAGCTCCCGGAATAAAGGGAATAAAACCCATAATAGAGATTCTGGATGTCCGACCGGTAATTTCTTCCGTGGGCTTTAAGCTTGCGCATTTTATAGTTAAAAAATATCTTTGCTCCATGAATGATGCATTAAGACTTAATATGCCGGCAGGACTGCGCACCTTCATAGATGAGAAAATATATATTTCAAAGGATGCTGATCCTCTTGAATATGAGGGGATTTATTTTGAAATTTTAAGTCTCCTGGAGAAATATAACGGAGTGCATCAGCAGGAGCTTTGCGAGGCGTTTAAAAGAAAAAGTCTGCGTAAGGAAATAATATATCTTGAAGAGCAGGGAGCGGTTGAATTAAGAGCAGAGCTTAAGTCTTCTTTAAGCGATAAAACCGCAACCGTGGTTAATATTTCCGTTTCTAAAAGCGAAGCGGAGGAATACATTTTAAATAACGGGGCAAAAAAGGCAAGAGTAAGGGTAATGAAGCTTCTTGCGGAAAATAAGAGTATGCTTCTCAGCGATATTTATCTTCTCACCAAAGCCAACAGAAAAACGGTTGACGCCCTGAAAGGGGAAGGTCTTCTTGAACTTGAAGAAATTGAGGTAATAAGAAAACCGTTTCTTAACCGTGAGTATTCGCACGATGAAAATAAGCCTCTCACTTCTTCGCAGCTTGCGGTTTTCAATGCCCTTAAGGAGCAGATAATAAAAAATGAGCATAAGGTATTTCTTCTTCACGGGGTTACCGGAAGCGGAAAAACCGAGGTTTATCTTCAGATTATCGGAGAGGTGATAAAAAGAGGC
Source organism: Clostridia bacterium (assembly GCA_045539675.1). GTDB lineage: Bacteria > Bacillota > Clostridia > UMGS1840 > HGM11507 > JAZQFU01. Next base: position 3,241 of record JAZQFU010000169.1, read on the forward strand.
AAAACGGCGATGGTGCTTGTGCCGGAAATTTCACTTACTCCTCAGATTGCGGAAAGATTTTTCAGTCGCTTCGGAGACTGTGTTGCACTTATTCACAGCGGACTTTCAAAGAATGAAAGAAATGACCAGTATAAGCTTATAAGAAGCGGAAAAATAAAGGTTGTAATAGGAGCGCGCTCCGCAGTATTTGCTCCCATAGAAAATACAGGTATAATAATAGTGGATGAAGAGCATGAAAGCTCCTACCGTTCGGATAACACTCCAAAGTATGACGGAGTCGAGGTAGCAATAAAAAGGGCGGAAATCGAAAACGCCCCCATTCTTCTTGCATCTGCAACTCCCTCGGTTTCCTCCTATTATAAGGCGACGGAGGGAGAATGGACTCTGCTTGAAATGCCTGAAAGATACAATAATTCAAAGCTTCCCGAGGTATATGTTACCGATATGAGAGAAGAGCTTAAAGGTGGTAATTTTTCGCCCTTCGGAAGAATGCTTAAGCAGGAGCTTGCATTAAGAATAGAAAAGGGAGAGCAGAGTATTCTCTTTCTTAACCGAAGAGGTCATTCTACTTTTGTAAGCTGCAGGAACTGCGGATTTGTGGCAAAATGCCCCTCCTGTGATGTTTCCCTTACCTATCACAGCTACAGCGAAAAGCTGGTCTGCCATCATTGCGGCTTTGAAAGGAAAAATTATAGCGAATGTCCCGAATGCGGAAGTAAATATATCCGCCATTTCGGAACGGGAACTCAGAAAATTGAAGAGGAAATAAAAAAAGAATTTCCCGAAGCAACCGTTATCCGTATGGATGCGGATACAACCTATAAAAAATTTTCTCATGAAAAGATTCTTAAGAAATTTGAAAAAGAGAATATAAATATTCTGCTGGGCACTCAGATGATAACCAAAGGGCTTGATTTTAAAAATGTTACCCTTGCGGCGGTGCTTGCGGCAGACGGCGGCCTGTACGGAGACGATTACCGGTGCTATGAAGAAACCTTTTCGAGAATCACTCAGGTTCTCGGAAGAGCGGGTAGAGGCGATAAGGAAGGCATAGGAATAATTCAGACCTACAGTCCGGATAATTATGTTATAAAGCATGCAACCAATCACGATTATGAGGAATTTTATAAAACTGAAATTATTTTAAGAAAACAGATGAAATTTCCTCCCTTCTGTGATATAATTATATTTACGGGTATTTCGGAAAACATAAATGAAGCGCAGAAAATAGCTGAAGAGGTGTATCTTCTTCTGAAAAGATACAGAGAATCCAAGGGCATTGATTCAAGCGAGCTTAAGTTTTTTCCGCCGGCACCCGCACCCGTTCTTAAAGTTAAAAATAAATACAGATACCGTGTTTTCTTGAAGGCATCCCCGGAAACCGACGGCGTAAGGCTTGCAGGTAAAATCAGAAATGCAGTAAGAGAGAAAACCGGAGGAAGTCTGACAGTAGATATATTGTAGAAAGGAAAAGATAAAAATGGCAATCAGAAACATAGTAAAAGAGGGCGACGAGGTTTTAGCCAAAATCTGCCGTCCCGTTGAAAAAATCGACGAAAGAATAATAACCCTTCTGGAGGATATGGCGGAAACAATGTATGCAAGCGACGGAGTCGGCCTTGCAGCGCCTCAGGTGGGAATTTTAAAAAGAATTGCGGTAATAGATGTAGGTGGCGGTCTTATAGAACTCATAAACCCCGAAATCATAAAGGAAGAAGGGGAGCAGAGAGAGGTTGAGGGATGCTTGAGCGTGCCCGGAGTATCGGGATATACCGTAAGACCCGAAAGAGTAACAGTAAGAGCTACCGACCGTAACGGAGAAGTATTTGAAATAAGAGGCGAGGGGCTTCTTGCCAGAGCCTTCTGCCACGAAATAGATCATCTCGACGGCAGACTTTTCAGAACCAAGGTTTTTGAATACTGCGAATAAAGGAGACGTATTATGAACGTTGTTTTTTTCGGCACTCCCGATTTTGCCGTGCCCTGTCTTGAAATGCTGATATCTGAAGGCTATAATATACCTCTGGTCGTTACTCAGCCGGACAGAAAGTGCGGAAGAGGTCAGAAGGTTATGCCTACTCCCGTGAAGGAATGTGCCATAAAATACAGTATTCCGGTTATTCAGCCGGATACCTTAAAGGATGAAGCCATACTTTCCGACCTTGAAAAAGCAGAGCCCGAATTGATTGTTGTTGTGGCTTACGGAAAGATTCTTCCGTCTTATATTCTTGATTTCCCGAAGCTTGGCTGCATTAATGTTCATGCATCTCTGCTGCCAAAATTAAGAGGTGCGGCACCCATTCAGTGGAGTGTTATAAACGGAGAAAAAGAAACCGGAGTCACCACCATGCTTATGGATAAGGGGCTTGATACGGGGGATATGCTTTATAAAGCAACTGTTCCCATAGAGGAAGAAGATACCGGCGGAAGTATGTTTGAAAAGCTTAAAGTCCTGGGTGCAGAGCTTCTTAAAACCACCGTTGTTAAGTTAAAAGACGGTAAGGCGGTAAGATTAAGGCAGAATCATGATGAATCAACCTATGCTCCCATGATTTCAAAATCCGATGCACTTATTGACTGGTCGGATGATTACCGCAGAATTGTATGCAAAATAAAGGGTATGAACCCGGCACCCGGGGCATATACAACTCTTAACGATAAAAAGGTTAAAATATATTTTGCCCGTGAGGGTGAACCCTGTGAGGATACCGAGTACGGTAAGGTCTGGGGATATATTCCCGAAAAAGGGCTTGGAGTTGTTGCAGACGGCGGAATAGTATATATTACGGAGCTTCAGATGGAAAATTCAAAAAGAATGCCCGTTTCCGAATTCTTAAGGGGAAGGAAAATAGAACCGGGAGAAAGGTTTGTTTAATATGGATGCATTAATCAACGGCTTGCTTTGTCTTGGAATGCTTGTTGCTCTTGTTATAGTTTTAAGAATCATAATGAAAAAAGCAACTGAAGACCCTGCAGGGGAAGACGGAACTGAGGATTATGATGATTACAGGGGAATGGCATCCCTGAATATAAAATGGTCTTTAAGCGAAAAAAACAGAAATAAAAAAGACTGATTCGGATGACAGAGTCTGATTACGATAAAAGGAACAGGTAAGGAAGAGGAAAATGCGCCAACGGTTAGTTTTGATTATTGCGATTTTGTTATTTGTTTCCTGCAAAGTTTTTGCTTTTGAAATTCCTCCCGTAACCTCCGGATTCTATGTCAATGATTTTGCTGATATTCTTTCGCCTGAAACGGAAAGCATGATAAGGAACTACGGCGAGAGAATGTATGAAGAAAACGGAATTCAGATGGTTGTTTCAACGGTGAAAACCTTAAACGGAATAATGCTTGAGGAGTATTCCGGAAGAATGTCAAGGGAATATAAGGTTGGCTCCGAAGACGATAACGGAATTCTTGTTCTGCTGGCAGTCAGGGAGAGAGATATAATAATAAAAACAGGGAGCGGGTTGGAAAAGCAGTTCAACGATTCGAGAGCGGGAAGGCTTATTGATTCTTTCGCTATTCCGTACCTCAGGAATGATAAGCTTGATGAAGGAATCAGTAATCTTTATAGAGCTTTGTTGATTGAATTCGGAATTGAAGGTGTTGAGCTCCTTTCCGCAGAAGGTAAAGAGAAAAATGGAACTTCTCCGGGAAAAATTATTTTTATGTGGTTTTTATATTCACTAATAATATTTATTGCTGTTAAGCTTATAGGCAAAGGTGGCGGAGGCGGCGGAGCGTATCCCGGAGGTTACGGTGGCTTAAGAGGCTTTGGCGGTATTCACGGATTGGGCGGAGGCTTACACGGTGGCGGCGGAGCGTCTCGCAAATTTTAGAAAGGAAGTTTTTATGCTTTATTACGGAGATATTTATTACCTTATTCTTGTTGTGCCTGCTCTCATTATTGCAATGATTGCTCAGGCAAAGGTTCAGAGTGCATATACAAAATACGAAAAAGTAAGGTCGGCAAGAGGATATACTGCAAAAGATATTACAAGAAGAATTCTTGATGATAACGGTCTTTCCGATATCAGAATTGAAAGAGTTGCAGGAAATTTAACCGATCACTATGATCCGAGGGCAGGAGTTATAAGACTTTCGGATTCGGTTATGGATTCAACTTCTGTTGCGGCAATCGGAGTAGCAGCCCATGAGGCAGGTCATGCAGTTCAGCGTAAGGAAGATTATTATCCCATTAAGCTTCGGAATACCATTCTTCCCGTGGCTCAGTTTGCTTCGGGTGCGGCAATTCCTCTTGCGCTTATTGGCTTTATTTTCGGCGCACAGCTTCTCGTAAGCATCGGAATTATTCTTTTTGCGGCAACGGTTCTTTTTCAGGTGGTTACTCTGCCGGTGGAATTCGATGCATCAAAAAGAGCTATGCAGACCTTAAGAGAAAGCGGATATCTTGAAGGTGAAGAGCTTTCGGGCGCAAAAAAGGTGCTTACTGCGGCGGCGATGACCTATGTTGCATCTGCTCTTGTATCGCTTATGAACCTTTTAAGACTTGTATTACTTTCAAGAAACAGGAGAGATTAAATGGAAAAAAAGGAAAAACAACCGGAATTTCCCCTCTGGGAAAATGATATGCCGGAAATATGCAGATTCTGTGCATATGCCGCAAGAATTTCAAATTCTGAGGATGTTTTCTGCGAAAAGAAAAAGCAGATTCTTCCGGAAGGATATTCCTGCAAAAAATATGTTTATGACATTCTGAAAAAAGAGGTTCGCAGAAGAAAAAATAAAACCCCGAAATTCAAGCCGGGGGATTTTGAAATATAAGAGGATGAATTATGGCTGAAAAAATATATTATTCCTCCTCACCGGAGGAAACCATGAATCTGGGCTATGAGTTTGCAAAAGGGCTTAAGCCGGGAGATGTTGTTGCCTTGAACGGAGACCTTGGGCAGGGAAAAACGGTATTCACAAAAGGAATCTGCAGTTATTTTAGAGTCCGTGAATATGTTGTGAGCCCTTCCTACGCATTGCTCAATGTTTATAACGGTGACGTGACCGTTTATCATTTTGATATTTACCGTCTGGAAAGCGAAGACGATTTATATAATATAGGATATTTTGAATATGTTAACGACAGTAACGGAATAGTTATTGTTGAATGGGCAGAAAATGTTCCTCAGGTATTTGAAGATAAAAACGTTATTCATGTTGATATTACCTGTGAGCAAGACGGAAGAAGAAAAATTACTGTTAATGAGGGATAAAAATGACGGTTTTAGGTTTGGATTCCTCAGGCGCGGCAGCGTCTGTAGGAATATATAAAGACGGAAAAGTTATTGTTTCGTATACGCTTAACCATGAGAGAACTCATAGCGAAAAGCTTATGGAAATGGTGGATAATGCACTTAATATAGCAAGAATGGAAATTAAGGATATTGATTCCTTTGCGATAACCGTAGGCCCCGGCTCCTTTACGGGAATAAGAATCGGAACAGCCTGCGTTAAAGGTCTTGCCGCAGTCGGAAGTAAGCCGGTTTATCCGGTTTCATATCTGGACTCTCTTTACGAAGCCGTAAACTGCGGCGGAGGACTTCCCGTTTGTGTTACCGTTGATGCGGGCAGAGGCGAGGTTTATTATGCTGTCTATGAAGGCGGAAGAAAGCTCGGTGAGGATTCCTATGCGGATGCTTCCGCTCTTGCTTCGGAGCTTTCGTTAAAATATGAAAAAATGCTTTTTACGGGTGACGGAGTTTTAAAATACGGTGACGTTATCCGGGAAGGCTTTAAGAATGCATTGCTTGCGGAAAAGGAATTCCTTTTCGGAAGCGGGGCTTCTGTAATAAAAGCGGCGCTTGAATTTTCGAAGGCTGTGCCTCCCGAAATGATAAGCCCTGTATATTTAAAAAAATCCCAGGCGGAACGAATGAAGGAAAAGGAGAATGGCAAATGAAACTTGTTATAGGAGCAGATCACGGCGGATTTGAATTAAAGGAATCCGTTTCGGCATATCTTTCAAAGAAGGGCTACGAGCTTACGGATGTGGGCTGTTACGATGAAAATTCGGTGGACTATCCTGATATAGCGGTGAGTGCCTGTGAAAAAATATTAAGCGGCGAATGTGAGCTTGGAATCTTAATTTGCGGAACGGGAATAGGAATTTCAATTGCGGCAAATAAAACCAACGGAATAAGAGCGGCTCTCTGCTCGGATGAGTTTTCCGCCCGTGCAACCAGAGCCCATAATAATTCAAATGTGCTTTGTTTAGGCGGAAGAGTTGTTGGTAAAGAGCTTGCAAATTCAATTTGCGATGCTTTTCTTTCAGGCTCCTTTGAAGGAGGACGTCATGAAAGACGTGTGGCAAAGCTTGCAGAAATCGAAGAGAAGCAGAAATAATGAAAAAATCAGTACATAGCGGCCATAGGGAACGGGTAAGACAACGCTTTATAAAGGATGGAATTGACGGCTTTGAGGAGCATCAGATTCTTGAACTTCTTTTGTTTTATTCGGTTCCCGTCAAAGATACAAATGAGCTGGCTCATAAGCTGCTTGAACGGTTCGGAAATCTTGCCGGAGTTCTTGAAGCTACTGTTCCCGAGCTTTGCAGTGTTGAGGGAATCGGCGAAAATTCGGCGGTTCTTCTTTCTATGCTTCCGGGAGTGTTCGGAAAATATGCAACTGCAAAGAGCTTCAGCAGAAGAATCATAAAAGATATTCCCGATGCAGGTGAGTATGCAATAAATCTTATGCGGGGAAGAAATTATGAAAGCTTTTTCCTTGTGGGGCTGGATGTGAACCATAAGGTGATTCATTCAGTAAAAATTTCCGAAGGAACAATTGATGAAGCGCCGGCATATCCCAGAAAGGCGGTTGAAGCGGCATTAAGCTGTAATGCGGCATCGGTATTTCTGGTTCATAATCATCCGGGAGGGAATCTTTTTCCCTCGGATTCGGATATTACCATAACTGCAAAAATAAAATTTGCTCTTGCGGCGGTGGATATAATCCTACATGACCATATTATAGTCGCAGGAAACGACTATACCAGCTTTTTCACTATGGGTCTTCTCACAGGAGGAATAAACCTTGATGAAATTCTTAAAAAAGCCGAGAAAATGAGAGCTGAGTATTATAAGAACGAAATTAATAAATAAAAAAAGTGAGCTTAGAGAGACACTTCGTAAAGAAGTTGTCTCTCTTGTTTTTTATTCCACCAAAACAAATGACACTTTACACAAAGATTGTGAAAGTGTCATAGTGGGTTACATACTTTGAGAAAGGTAAATACTTGCCGAAAAATAAAAAGTGTTCTTCTCGGCGGGTAAAGTGATATTGCAAACTAAGAGTTTGCAGTGATATTTTTGCCTTACGGCAAAAGTGA
>JAZQFU010000170.1:0-9978 GCA_045539675.1 Clostridia bacterium
GGTACTAATTCTTCTATACTTATCATTGCAACTTGGTATCTGTTCTCATATCCTTTTTGCATCATTTTTCATCACCCATGGATATTATACCATAAAACGAAGAAAAAGCCCAGACTTTTCTGGACTTTTTCGACAGTCTGAAAAGACTATTCCGAAGAATAGTCTTTTTTCTGGCGGAGAAGGAGGGATTCGAACCCTCGAGACTGTTTTGCAGCCTACACGATTTCCAATCGTGCGCCCTCGGCCGGACTAGGCGACTTCTCCATAAATATTAAGTTTTCCCTTTTTTCAGGCGACTCATATATTCTAACACATACTAACAAAAAAAGCAAGCTTTTTTTGAAAAATAAAGAGAATTTCGGGCGGTGGGAACGGTTTCCCGCTCCCACCACAAGAAAATTTAATATTAAATTTCTTTTGATATCTCTTATTCCGGAAATACCTTTCGTTAAGCTGCGGAAAATCCGCAAACCTTTAAGAAAGCTTATTTCTGGGGCAGGTTGAATTTCTTTCTGAATTTATCAACTCTTCCGCCGGAATCAACAAGCTTCTGCTTGCCGGTGAAGAAGGGGTGACATTTTGAACAAATTTCAACACGTACGTCGTGCTTGGTTGAGCCTGTTTCGTAAACTGCTCCGCAAGCACAGGTTATTGTAGTAGCCTTATAGTCGGGGTGAATTCCTTCCTTCATTGCTATACATCCTTTCTTTAAAATTCACTTGCTCCGTTGGATTAAACAAGCTCAAGAATTGCCATTTCAGCAGCGTCTCCTCTTCTGGGTTCCGTCTTGATTATTCTTGTATATCCGCCGTTTCTTTCAGCATATTTGGGAGCTATTTCATTGAAAAGCTTGGTTACAACGTCTTCACTTGTAATGAAAGCTAATGCCTGTCTTCTTGAGTGAAGGGTGTTCTGCTTGCCCAATGTAATCATTTTTTCTGCTAATGCTCTGGTTTCTTTAGCTCTGGTAACGGTTGTTACGATTTTTCCGTTTTCAAGGAACTTAGTAACAAGAGTTCTGAGCATAGACATTCTGTGATCGGTTGTACGACCTAATTTTCTTGTTCCGGGCATCTTCCATACCTCCTTTTATTCTTCTTCGCTGGATAATCTCAGACCTAAGCCGTCAAGCTTATTGATGACTTCTTCAAGAGATTTTCTTCCCAGGTTTCTGACCTTCATCATGTCTTCCATGGTTTTCTTGGTCAGATCATCAACTGTATTGATTCCTGCTCTCTTAAGGCAGTTATAAGAACGAACTGAAAGATCAAGCTCTTCAATGGTCATTTCAAGCACCTTAGCTGTCTGGCTTTCGGGCTTCTCTACCATAATTTCGGTGTTCTTAGCTTCCTCAGAAAGATCAATGAACAGATCGAGATGCTCTCTCATGATTTTGGATGCCCAGCTTATAGCCTCATCGGGTCTTATAACGCCGTTTGTCCAAACCTCAATACTGAGCTTATCGTGGTCGGTATCGTTGCCGACTCTGGTATTCTCGATTGTGCAGTTAACCTTTTTAACAGGAGTATAAATAGAGTCAATCGGAATTACTCCGATGGGCATATTCTGGGTCTTATTCTTTTCAGAGGGAACGTATCCTCTGCCCTTAGAGAAAGTAAGCTCCATATATACCTTTGCTTCTTCATTTAAAGTTGCGATATGAAGATCGGGATTTAAAACCTCAAGCTCTGCATCCCCTTTAATATCTCCTGCAACTATTTCACAAGGGCCTTCAGCTTCAATTATGCATACCTTGGGGGTATCAGAATAAAGCTTGGCAACAATGTTTTTGATGTTAAGAATAATTTCGGTAACATCTTCCTTAACGCCCTTGATTGTTGAAAACTCGTGGAGAACTCCGTCAATCTTAACAGAAGTAACGGCAACTCCGGGTAAGGACGATAAAAGGATTCTTCTGAGAGAATTTCCGAGTGTGGTACCGTATCCCCGCTCCAACGGACCGACAACAAATTTCGCATATTTTTCCTCTTCGGAAATATCGATGCACTCGATCCTTGGCTTTTCCATTTCTATCATATTAGTTACCCTCCTAACTTTGGTATTAAAACCGTTATTAAATAAACTGCTTCACGTTTTGCACGCCGGTTTCCCGGCGTTATGCAATCCGAGGGTTCTTTATTTAGAATAGAGCTCGACGATAAGATGTTCCTGAACGTCCATATCGATGTCTTCACGGTTTGCAAGTCTTGTTACTGTTGCGGTGAGACTTTCGCGGTTAACATCAAGCCATTCGGGTACGATTCTTCCTTCGGAATACTCAAGTACGGATTTGATTTTTACGCTGTCACGGCTCTTATCTTTGATAGAGATAACGTCACCAGCTTTGATGAGGTAAGAGGGAATATCAACTCTCTTGCCGTTAACTTCAAAGTGACCGTGTCTTACGAGCTGACGAGCTTCTGCTCTTGAGCATGCAAAACCAGCTCTGTATACGCAGGAATCAAGACGGCTTTCAAGAATCTGGAGAAGGTTGGAACCTGTGATTCCTTCCTTATGAACTGCCATTTCGAAATACTTTCTCATCTGGCCCTCTAAGATTCCGTAAGTCTTTCTTACTTTCTGCTTTTCGCGGAGCTGCATACCGTATCCGCTCATTTTCTTTCTGCTCTGACCGTGCTGGCCGGGAGCAAATGAACGCTTATTGAATGCGCATTTTTCCGAGTAACATTTCTGTCCCTTTAAGAACAGTTTCTGACCTTCTCTGCGGCATATTCTGCATACCGCACCGGTATATCTAGCCATTCTGCTACACCTCCATTAAACTCTTCTTCTTTTGGGCGGTCTGCAACCATTGTGAGGAATGGGGCTTACGTCCTTAATCATAGTAACTTCGAGTCCTGCAGTCTGTAAAGCTCTGATTGCAGCTTCTCTTCCTGCACCGGGACCTTTAACATATACATCAACGAATTTAAGACCGTGCTCCATAGCCGCCTTTGCAGCAGTCTCAGCTGCCATCTGTGCAGCAAAGGGAGTATTCTTCTTAGATCCGCGGAAGCCCAGACCACCTGAGCTTGCCCAGGATAATGCGTTACCCTGAACATCTGTTAAAGTTACGATAGTATTGTTAAACGAAGAACGGATATGAGCCGCTCCGCGCTCAATATTTTTTTTCTCTTTTCTTTTACGGGTAGTTTTCTTGACTGTCTTAGCCACGCTTATCCCTCCTTCTTACTTTTTCTTGTTAGCGATGGTTCTCTTCGGACCTTTTCTGGTTCTTGCATTTGTCTTACTTCTCTGACCTCTTACGGGGAGACCTTTTCTGTGTCTTAATCCTCTGTAGCAGCCGATTTCCATAAGACGCTTAATGTCAAGCGCTGTATCTCTTCTGAGGTCACCTTCAACGGTGTAGTTATCAATTGCAGCACGAAGCTTTGCAACGTCCTCATCAGTTAAGTCTTTAACTCTGGTATCAGGATTTACGCCTGTTTCTTCAAGAATTTTGCTTGCGGAAGTTCTACCGATTCCGTAGATATAGGTTAAACCGATTTCTACACGCTTTTCTCTCGGTAAGTCAACACCTGCTATTCTTGCCATACTATTACACCTCCAGTAAATTATCCTTGTTTCTGTTTGTGCTTGGGATTTTCGCAGATAACCATAACGTTACCTTTACGTTTGATTATTTTGCATTTTTCGCACATAGGTTTGACCGACGGTCTTACTTTCATAATATTTACCTCCACGGGATTCTCATCCCAGAAATTTTATTTACCTCGCCAGGTTATTCTTCCCTTAGTTAAATCGTAAGGGGAAACCTCGACTGTAACCTTATCTCCCGGTAAAATCTTAATATAGTTCATTCTGAGTTTTCCGGAAATATGTGATAAAATTCTGTGTCCGTTCTCAAGCTCTACCGTGAACATTGCATTGGGAAGAGCATCAATGACTATACCTTCAAGTTCCAGAACATCATCCTTTGACATATTAACCCTCCTTTAATTCTTCATCTTCTTCGATTCCGAGCTCAACCATAGCGGCTTTAATTGCCTTTCGTATGTCTGAATTCGATATCTTTTTACCTTCATTCATTTTTTCCTTGATTCTTATCAGTTCAATTCCCGTGTCTTCAATATGCTTTATCTTTTTCTTCTTGGGACTTTCAAGCCTTCTTGCCTTTCCGTCACACAAAAGCACATAAGTTTCATCGGAAACCTCAAGAACTGAAAAATATTTATTCTTATCTCTGCCTGCCTTTGATAGAACGAGCCTAGCAGGATAAATATCCACAAAATCACCTCAAAATTTCATGCTAATCAGCTGTGGTTAATATCTCGGGCTCCCCGTCCGTAATAAGAATGGTATTCTCATAATGGGCAGATAATGAGCCGTCTGATGTTCTTACAGTCCATCCGTTTGCATCCGTAGTAACCTTGTAGCCTCCCAGATTGATCATGGGCTCGATTGCCAGGGTCATACCCTTAACAAGTCTTACACCTCTTCCGGCATTCCCGAAATTAGGTACCGATGGGTCTTCGTGCATCGCTTCACCAATTCCGTGACCTACCAGGTCTCTCACCACCGAGCAGCCGCGCTCTTCGGCGTATGATTGAATGGCATGGGAGATGTCGCCTATTCTCTTTCCTGCCACGGCATATTTAAGACCTTCATAGAATGAAGCTCTCGTTACCTCGATGATTTTCTTTGCATCATCAGAGATTTCTCCGACTGCAAAGGTTTTTGCGCAGTCACCGTGATATCCGCCGATATATGCACCGATATCAATGCTTACTATATCGCCTTCATTGATTATGCGCTCACCGGGCATTCCGTGAACAACCTCATCGTTTACGGATACACATACTGATGAAGGATATCCGTGATAGTTGAGGAAGGATGGCTCTCCGCCGTTTTTACGGATGAAGTCGCAGGCCAGTCTGTCAAGATATGCAGTTGAAATACCGGGCTTTAAGTTTTCACCCAGATAGTTCAGCGCCGCTTTAGTCAGCCTGCCTGCAATCCGCATTTTATCTATCTGATTTCTGTTTTTCAGGTGTATCATAAATTAAACACCAAGTAATTTGAATATCTCAGCTGTTACCGCGTCAACAGAACCAACGTCACCAACGGTGATGACTAATCCTTTCTTACTGTAAAAGTCTTTTAAAGGCTCGGTCTGCTCGTGGAAGACATTAAGACGGTTTTTAATAACCTCAGGACGGTCGTCCGCTCTTGTAACAAGTGCATCGCCGCAGATATCACAGATACCTTCCTTTGCGGGAGCTTTGTTTGTTTTATGGAAGGTTGCGTGACACTTGGGGCACTCAAGTCTTCCGGATAATCTTTCGATTATCTTTTCGTCAGCTACGTCAATATCAAGAACCTTGTCTATTTCGTAGCCGAGAGCTTCAAGTCCTTCAGCCTGTTTGACAGTTCTCGGGAAGCCGTCAAGGATAAATCCGTTTGCACAATCGGGCTCCTGAAGTCTTTTTTCAATCATTGCAAGAACGATTTCATCTGAAACAAGATCTCCTCTTTTGATGATATCGGAAACCTTTGCTCCGATTTCGCTGCCCTTTTCAATTTCGGAACGGATAACCGCGCCGGTTGAAATGGTAGGGATTTCAAGCTTCGCAGAAATTCTTTCTGCCTGAGTGCCTTTACCCGCACCGGGTGCGCCAAACATAATCAGCTTCATATATATCCTTCTTTCAAAAGCTTAGTCTAAAAATCCTTTATAATGTCTCATCATCATCTGAGATTCAAGGGTTTTAACGGTTTCAAGTGCAACACCAACCATAATCAGCACGCTGGTTCCGCCGAATGCGATGCTTGCGCCAAGTGCCTGAGTAAGGAACATGGGGAGCACTGCGATAACAGCGAGGAATACAGCTCCGACTAAGGTTATCTTGCTTACTATATTCTGTATGAACTGAGCGGTGGGCTTTCCGGGTCTGATACCGGGAACGAATCCGCCGTTCTGCTTCATATTGTTAGCTATTTCCACCGGATTGTACTGCATTTCGGTGTAGAAATAGGTGAAGAATATAATCAGTAAGAAATAAAGAATAATGTAGAGCCATGAGCCCTGTGAGAAGAGCTTTAAGAAGCCTCCCCAGAATCCGCCCGACTGCGCAGTAACACCTGCAAACTGAGCGATGGTTGCGGGGAACGACATAATCGAAACCGCAAAGATAATGGGCATAACGCCTGCCATAGCAACCTTGATGGGAATGAAGGTTGACTGGCCGCCATACATTTTTCTTCCTACTACTCTCTTTGCATACTGAACGGAAATTCTTCTTTCAGCATCATTCATCCAAACAACAACACCGATTATTGCGATAACAGCAATAAGAATTAAGATTGAAGTAAAGATGTTGAGTCTGCCGTTCTGATTGAGAGCAACGATTGTTGTTACCATTGAAGGAATACCGGATACGATACCTGCAAAGATGATAAGAGATATTCCGTTTCCGATTCCTTTTTCGTTAATCTGCTCACCTAACCACATAAGGAACGCGGTTCCTGCTGTTAAGGTTAAAGTGATGGTAAAGTAAGGGAGAACTCCCTTCTGAGTGATGGCAGAGGATAAACCGAAGTATAATCCTGTTGCCTGGATGAAAGCTAAAACTACGGTTAAATATCTTGTTAACTGAGCTATGAACTTTCTTCCGTCTTCACCTTCTTTTACTCTTCTCTCAAGTGCGGGAATCGCAACTGTGAGAAGCTGAAGAATAATTGAAGAGTTGATATAGGGGGTGATGCTCATCGCAAATATTGTTGCATTTGAGAAAGCACCACCGGAAATGATGTTGAACATACTGAACAGTGATTCACCGTTATCAACTAACTGTTTAAGTGCCTCCGCGCTGATAAAGGGAACCGGAATTGCAGATCCGAATCTGAATACTACAAGAAGAAGAAGGGTATATAACATTTTCTTTCTTAAATCCGGTATTTTCCATGCATTAGCAAATACTTTAAACAATTAAATCACCTCAGCCTTTCCGCCTTTAGCCGTAATTTTCTCGGTTGCGGATGCTGAAAAACGCTTAGCTTTTACAGTAAGAGTTTTGGTGAGTTCACCTCTGCCGAGAACGATGATTCCGTCGTTAATTTTAGAAATAACTCCGGTTTCCTTAAGAAGTTCTGCAGTTACTTCAGTACCGTTTTCAAACTTTTCAAGATCTGAAACGTTGATTTCGGTGAACTTACCTGCAAAGATATTGTTGAAGCCTCTCTTGGGGAGTCTTCTGTATAAGGGCATCTGTCCGCCTTCAAATCCGGGTCTTACACCGCCGCCGGAACGTGCCTTCTGTCCTTTGTGTCCTTTTCCTGCTGTTTTACCGGTGCCTGAAGCGTGACCTCTTCCGACACGTTTACGTTCCTTTACGGAACCGGGAGCAGGAGACAATTCGAATAACTTCATCTGTTCCACCTCCTTATTCGGTTACATCCAGTAAATAAGAAACTTTGTTAATCATACCTCTGATCTGAGGTGTGTCGTTAAGCTCAACACAGTCTCTGATTTTCTTAAGTCCGAGAGCTTTTACGGTGGCGATATGATCCTTTTTTCTACCGATTATACTTTTTACCAGTGTTATCTTTAATGTTTTAGCCACTTAAAACTCCTCCTATCCTATGATTTCCTGTACTGTCTTTCCTCTCAATTTAGCAACCTCTTCAGCACGCTTTAAGG
Source organism: Clostridia bacterium (assembly GCA_045539675.1). Lineage (GTDB taxonomy): Bacteria > Bacillota > Clostridia > UMGS1840 > HGM11507 > JAZQFU01. Next base: position 7,661 of record JAZQFU010000170.1, read on the forward strand.
ATTTTAATCCGTTAATTGTTGCGTTAACTACGTTTCTGGGGTTGTTTGAATTCAGACATTTTGTTCTGATATCTCTGATTCCGGCGAGCTCCATAACTGCTCTTACTGCGCCGCCGGCGATAACTCCGGTTCCTTCGGGAGCGGTCTTTAAGAGAACGCTTCCTGCACCGGATTTACCGATAACATCGTGAGGAATGGAAGTTCCGAGAATAGGAACGTTTACCATATTTTTCTTTGCATCTTCAATTCCCTTTCTTATAGCATCGGGAATTTCAGCTGCTTTACCCATTCCGCATCCAACGTTTCCGTTTTCGTCTCCGACTACAACGAGCGCGCTGAATCTGAATGTACGTCCGCCCTTAACAACCTTTGCAACACGGTTAAGGCTGACTACTCTTTCTTTTATATCCAATTTTTCGGGATCGATATTGTTCTGAAAACTCATCAGGTTTTACCTCCTGTTCTTAGAATTTAAGGCCGCCCTCACGAGCACCCTCTGCTAATGCGGCAACACGTCCGTGATAGATATATCCGCCTCTGTCGAATACAACAGCTTCGATATTCTTCTCAAGAGCCTTCTTTGCCAGCAGTTTTCCTACTTCAGTTGCACCGGCGATATTTCCGCCGTATACACCCTTAAGCTCGGGGCTTAAGCTTGAAGCTGCAACGAGTGTTACGCCTGTAGTATCATCAATGATCTGAGCGTAAATGTTGTTAAGACTTCTGAAAACGTTAAGCCTGGGCTTTTCGGAAGTTCCGGAAATTTTATTTCTCAATGCTTTATGTCTTTTGATTCTTGCTGCATTTCTGTCAAACTTTTTAATCACAAAAACTTACTCCTTTCGTAAAAGCTTAAGGCTTAATTATTTACCGCCTGTCTTTCCTTCTTTTCTTCTGATATGTTCATCAACATACTTGATTCCCTTACCCTTATAAGGTTCAGGCGGTCTCTTTTCTCTTACGTTTGCAGCGAACTGACCAACCTTCTGCTTGTCAATTCCGCTGATTATGATTTTAGTCTGGTTGGGAACGTCAATGGTGATTCCTTCGGGCTCGGGCATTTCTACCTGATGTGAGTATCCGAGGTTCATAACGAGAACGTTACCCTGCTTTGCTGCTCTGTAACCAACACCGTTGATTTCAAGCTCCTTGGTGAAGCCTGCGGTAACACCTGTTACCATGTTTGCGATGAGTGATCTTGAAAGACCGTGAAGTGCTCTGACTTCCTTCTCATCGTTGGGACGGGTTACTACTACAGTATTATCTGCTACTTCTACTTTAATCTGGCTGTTTATAGCCTGAGTAAGAGTTCCTTTAGGTCCTTTAACCGACACAACGTTCTCGGCTGAGACTTTCACCTCAACTCCTGCAGGAATCTCTATAGGCATTCTTCCTATTCTTGACATAATGTGTCACCTCCTGTATTTTACCAAACGTATGCCAGTACTTCTCCGCCCACGTTTTCTTTTCTTGCCTTCTTATCGGTCATAACACCCTTAGAGGTAGAGATGATTGCGATACCTAAGCCTCTTAAAACTCTGGGAAGATTTTCCTTCGAAGCGTAAATTCTAAGACCCGGTTTGGAAATTCTTTTAATTCCGCTTATAACTCTCTGTTTGTTTTCAGCGTATTTAAGAGTGATTCTTATAATACCCTGTTTTCCGTCATCGATTATCTGATAGTTCTTGATATAACCTTCTTCAAGCAATATCTCAGCGATTGATTTTTTCATATTGGACGCGGGAACGTCAACATATGCGTGTCTTGCGCTGTTAGCGTTTCTAACCCTTGTCAGCATATCAGCGATAGGATCTGTAATTTGCATGATTCATGCCTCCTTCCATTTCTTAGGAATTACCAGCTTGCTTTTTTAACACCCGGTATTTGTCCTTTGTATGCCAGTTCTCTGAAACAAATTCTGCAGATACCGAATTTTCTTAAATAAGCGTGAGGTCTTCCGCAGATCTTACATCTATTATACATTCTTGTCTTATACTTCGGTGTTCTCTGTTGTTTTACGACCATTGATTTTTTAGCCACGATAGATACCTCCTTATAAGATTAATTACGAGCGAACGGTGCGCCCATTAATGTAAGAAGTTCTTTTGCTTCTTCATCAGTTTCGGCCGTTGTTACCATAATTATATCCATTCCGCGGATTTTTTCAATTTTATCATATTCGATTTCGGGGAATATAAGCTGTTCCTTAATACCCATCGAATAGTTTCCTCTTCCGTCGAAGGAATTGGGATTGATACCTCTGAAGTCTCTTACACGGGGAAGAGCGATGTTGAAGAGTCTGTCTAAGAACTCATACA
>JAZQFU010000171.1:0-10141 GCA_045539675.1 Clostridia bacterium
ATATGATAACAAAGATGGAGCTTTTCGGAAACGACTCCAAAGGGCTTTATATGCTTGATGCCCAATATGCGGCAAGAGTTTACTCTGCAACCTCACTTGTATTATAAAAAATAAAAAAACCGGAAACGAATTTTTCGTTTCCGGTTTTTTTATTATTTATTATAATACAAGTGAGGGTGCAGAGTAAACTCTTGCCGCATATTCGGCATCAAGCATATAAAGCCCTTTGGAGTCGTTTCCGAAAAGCTCCATCTTTGTTATCATATCCTCTGCATTCTTTTCCTCTTCAAGCTGCTCTTTAACAAACCAGTCGAGGAACTGCATTGTGCGGAAATCCTTTGCTGCATAAGCCTCTGCATAAATATCGTTTATAAGGCTTGTAACATACTGCTCATGCTCAAGACCTGCCTTTAAGGGATCCATTATTGTTTCAAGCTTTTTGTCGGGCTTATCAACTGCAAGAAGCTCAGGCTTTATGCTGTTGAGCTGAAGGTATTCAAGCATCAGCATTGCATGATCTCTTTCCTCCTGCGCCTGAATCTTATACCAGTTAGCGAAGCCGTCAAGACCCTTATCATCATAAAAGCATGAGAAATCAAGATAAAGATAAGCGGAATATAATTCCTTGTTAATTTGTTCGTTGATTAATTTTGCAACTTTTTCATTAAGCATTTTTATCGCTCCTTTCTTTCTTTATATTATAACAGAATTATATATTTGTGTCAATAACTCCTTGCTTTTTCTTCCCTTCGAAAAGCTTATATACACAGGGAATAATAAAGAGGGTAAGGAAGGTTCCCACCATAAGTCCGCCGATTAAAACAACCGCAAGGGGCTGCATCATTGCCGCACCGCCGGAGGAAGACATTGCCATAGGCAGAAAGCCTAAAATTGAGGTCAGCGAGGTCATAAGAATCGGTCTCATTCTTGCAAGTCCCGATTCCACCAGAAGCTCGTCTGTTCCTTTTTCATAACCCTCATGCTTTAGAGTATTTGCATAATCTATAAGAACGATTGTATTGTTAACAATAATACCCGTAAGCATAAGAATTCCGATGCATCCTATAACCGAAAGGGGGCTTCCCGTAACCGCCAGCGCAAGCACAACACCAATCATACAAAGGGGAATGGTGAAAAGTATTATGAAGGGCTGCTTCAGATTCTCAAACTGAGCCGCCATAACGAAATACATAAGAAGTATTCCCAGAAGGATGGCTATTAAAAGAGACTGCATGGCATCCATCATAATTTCAAAGGTTCCTGATGTTGAAAGACTTACTCCTTCGGGGATGCCTTTCTTGTTGAGAGCAGCTTCGAAATTTGTTTTTGCCGTTGCCATATCAACTCCGTAAAGCTTTCCTGTTAAGGTTACAACCCTTTTCTGGTCGATTCTTGTGAGGGTGGTCTGTCCCTGCTCAATTACCACATCTGCTATATCCGAAAGGGAAACCCATATTCCCACGGGGGATTTAACCTGAAGCTTTTTAAGCTCATTGTAGTTTTCAACATAGTTATCGGGATATACGATTTTTATATCAAATTCGCTTCCGTTTTCAGTATAGCGTGATGCGGTGGTGGAGTCAAGCACCGACTGAATCTGAGAGGATAAAACTGCTGTATTGAAGCCGTATTTTGCCGCTCTTTCCGGATCTATTTTTATTCGTGCTTCAGATTTTGTATCGGAAAGAGAGGTTTCGGTTTCCGTCACTCCCTCAATTCCGGCAAGAATGCCCTCAGCCTCTCTGACGAAGGTATTGAGCTTTTCATCATCCGTACAGGTAAACTGAAAGCTTATTTCGTCGGAGGTCATTCCGCTCATAGCGGTATTTGAGGTCTGAACGGAAATTTCAGCTCCCGGAATATCCTTAAGGGAAAGACGGATTTCCTGAGCAATATCGTCTGTGGTTTTATTTCTGTCAGCCGTAAGACTTACCGTTATGCTTGCGGAGTTTTCACCGGCGCCTGTAATTGCAGACATGGAGCCTGATGAACCTACGTTTGAAAAAACAGTTTCCACATATTCGTTTTCCGTAAGCTTTTTCTCAATTGCAGATGAAAGCTCGTCTGTATCTGCAAGCTTGGTTCCCTGAGGCATGGTTATGCTTACCGTAACCGTTCCTTCGTCGGTAGAGGGCATAAGTGTCATTCCAAGCATTCCGAGAACGGCAAGTGATAAAATAAATATTACGAGAGTTATTGAAACGGTTTTTTTATGATTTTTCAGAAGAATTCTTAAAACCTTTTCATAAATTCCATACAGACGGTTCATTATTTTTTCGAAGGGAACCGTAATAAATTCAACGGATTTTGTTTTCTTTTCCCCATCCTTCATCTTTGAAGTAAACATGGGAATAATAAGGAAGGTAACAATAAGTGAAGCAAGCTGCGAAAAGATAATACTGAATGCAAGCTGCTTAAACATTATTGAAACCATATTATCTATGAAAAGTATGGGAACATAAACTATACAGGTTGTAAGAACCGAAGCGATAACAGGGGAAAACATCTGACCCGAGCCTATTATTGCAGAGGTTTCGGCATCTTCTCCCTTTTCCGATTTTCTTTTATATATATTCTCGATAACGACAACCGCATTATCAACAAGCATTCCCACTCCAAGGGCAAGTCCGCCCAGAGAAACAACGTTCAAAGACATTCCGGAAAAATACATTCCGATAAAGGTGGTTATAACCGAAACCGGCATGGTAACACCGATGACAAGAGAGGTTTTGATATTACCGAGGAAGAGAAGCAGAACCATAATTGCAAGTAATGCACCGGTAACGGCGTTGCTTGCAACTGAGCTGATGGCATCTTCGATAAAGCTTGCCTGCTCCATTGTCATATTATATGAGAACTTGGGATTTGCTTTTTTTACCGTTTCAAGCACTCTGATAATGCTGTTTACAACGTCAACGGTATTTGCATCCGATTCAGCGGTGATTGTTATTGAAATGGCATCCTCACCGTTAAGCCTTGCGTGGTTTGTGAAGTCGGAATATGTATCACTAATTTTTGCTACATCCTTAAGATATATAAGCTGCCCCGTTACCGTATTTATAGGTACATTCTCAATTTCCTTAACCGAGCTGAATTTTCCCAGAGCTCTTACTGAAAGATGCTTGTTTAATCCTTCGGTGCTTCCTGCCGGCATATTTGTGTTCTGCGCCGCAATTGAGGAAGCAATGGCGGAAACGGTGATATTGTGTCCGTAAAGCTTTTCGGGATCAACCTCTATTTCTATAATACGGTCTCTTGCGCCGGCGAGGCTTACGGAAGCCACACCGTCAACCGCTTCAAGCTTGCTTACAAGAGTATCATCCGCAAATTGCTTGGTACGGATAAGGTCATAGCCCTCGTAGCTTATGCTCATCATAGCTGAGGGAAGCATTGAAGTATCCAGCTTCATAACCATAGGCTCTTCGCTGTCTGTGGGAAGAAAATCCTCAATAAGGTCTATATTGCTTTCCATATCTGCAACAGCCTTATCCATATCTGTTCCGGCAGAGAAGGATGCCATTACTATTGATGCACCCTCAGAGGATTGACTCTGAATTGAATCTATTCCCGAAACTGAGCTTATTGCTCCCTCTACGGTTCGGGTAATCAACGATTCCACCTCAGATGAGCCGGCATTTGAATAAGCGGTATAAACAAGGGCATAATTCATTTCCATTTCAGGCATCATTTCAATGGGAAGCATTGAAAGGGAATAAAGCCCGATAACAACAAATATCAATACGACCATTGTTACCGCAATAGGACGTTTAACTGAAATTTCGTTAAGCTTCATAATTATTCTCCCTGTTCGGTAACAATTTTAACTGCGGAATTATCTTTTGTGATATATTCCTTTCCCTTTACGATAACGGCTTCTCCTTCTGAAACGCCGGAAAGAATTTCGGTGAATTCATCGTTTGATATTCCCGTTTCAACAATTCTCTTTTCGGCATTTCCGTCAATGGCAACGTAAAGATAATAGCCGTCATCATCAGACTGAAGCAATGCGGAGGAAGGAACGGTTAATGTGTTTTCGCTGTTTTCGGTAATAAGACTAAGCTTGGCAATCATTCCCACCTTAAGAGCACCGTTTTCATTGGGAATGGAAATGCGAACCGTATATAATCCGGTCTGAGGATTTTTAACGGGGTTTATCCGGGAAACGCTTCCGCCTATTTCATCGGTTCCTGCACCTGAAACCGTAACCTTTGCAGGAGTGCCCGGCTTAAGGGTGGAAATAACCGAATCCGTAACGTTAATCTGAACCTCAACCGAAGAGGTATCTGCAATGGTGAAAAGTACTGAGCCTGCACCAACCATCTGTCCGCGGTTGGCGGATTTTGAAGAAACGTATCCGGAAATCGGAGCTGAAACCGTGCAGTTTGAAAGATTGTTTCTTGCAATATCAAGAGCTGCATTTGCCTGCTCTACTGCGGCACCTGCCGTTTCAACACCGGCTCTTGCCGAATTTTCGGTTTCGCCCATAACAACATTCTTCATCAGCTCGTAGTTCTTTTTTGCACTCTCGTAGTTAAGCTTTGTGTTATCAAGGTTGGTTTTATGACTGTTGAATTCAACCTGACTTATTGCACCCATATCAAAAAGAGTCTTTTGCTTGTTATACATATCAAGGGCATTGTCATAGGCAAGCTTTGCTCCGTTCATAGCTGATTCAAGCTGATTTAAGGATTGCTGAGAGCTTCCGCCCGTGGCACTGTTATAGCTTGCTTCAGCACTTTTCTTTCCTGCAACGGCGCTGTTGTATGCCGCAAGTGCCTGATTATATGCAAGCTGATATGTGGTTGAATCAATAGAGAGAAGCGGCTGGCCTGCAGATACGTAATCGCCTTCCTTAACGTATATTGCCGTGGCGGCTCCCGAAACCTGTGCAGATACTGCGGTGGTTTCCGAAGCTACTATTTCTCCCGTGTATGACGATGCGGAATTTATGTTTTCCGTTGTAACCTTATAAACAGTTACGTTTGTTACTTCTTCTGTTTCCTCCTTTTTTTCGGGCTCATCGTTTCCGCAGCCGTAAAGACCTGCTAAGAGAAGCACCGCAAGAGAAAGGGCAATACTTTTTTTAAACATATTTGTTTTCATTTTATTCTCCTTATAATCCGGTGGTTATTTCAGCATTGTATTTTTCAACAGCCATTTTATATTTCAGCTTTGCATTTTCAAGGTTTATGTTTTCGGTCAGACTGTCATTCATAGCCTTGGTAAGCTCTGTGTTTGTTATCATACCGTTATCGAATTTAAGCTTTTGTATTTCATAGGTTTTTTCGGAAAGCTCAGCTTTCTTTTCTGCAGTCTTAAGAGAATCTGCAGCGTTAAGTACCGAGTAATATGTATTTTTTATTGAAAGGGCAATAAGCTTTTGATTGTTGGTATAGCTGTATTCCTTTGAAATAAGATCGCTGTATGAGGTCTGATAATTTGCCGAGTTTGCGGTAAGGGGCTTTGTATATTCAAAGTGAAGCTTTGCCAGTTCATAATTTTCCTTAAGAGCATTCACGTCGTATCTTTGACTCAATGCATTTTTTATGTCTTCATCGGGATTGGCTTCAAAGTCTGATACTTCGATTCCGTCCGTAAGAATAAGATTAATATTTTTACCATCAAGCTGAAGGGCAATTTTTAAATTTTCCAGGGCAATTTCTGAATTTCTCCTGTAGGATTCAAGCGTGTTTTTTACTGACTCAACGCTTAAGGATGCATTTTCAAGGTCAAGCTTTGCTATCATACCCAGGTTATACCGTTCGGAAACCGCCGCAAGGTTTTCTTCTGCAAGCTTTAAGGATTTTTCGGTAAGCTCAACAAGACTCTGTGAAAGCTTGTAGTTGTAATATCCTTCGGTAACGTTATAGGCAATTGCAGTTTTAACCTTATTCTGCTCAAGAGCGTTAAGTCTTAACAGCATTTTATATGTTTCGCAGTAATAACCTTTCATAACATACATTACTTCATAAGCCGATGTGCTTACTATTGCGTTTTTTGCTGCAATTCTTGTGCGGTTAGCGGCATCAAGATTAATTTCATTTGCCTTTCTTGCCGTTTCAAGGGCGGAAAGCTGGGGATTATCCTTAAGAGCAAGTTCAATTGCTTCTGTAAGACTTAAACTGAGATTTTGCTCTGCCGATACATCTTCTGCTGCACAGGGGAAGGAAAGTATAGTAAGAGAAAGCAGAAAAATCATAAATTTTTTCATTTTTTGCGCTCCTTTTCATTTTGTGGAATTTATTATAACATTTCAATGAAAACTCATAATAAACCCATTGTGAATTTACTGTTAATTTTTTTCTGTTATAAGAAGAAAAACATAGGGAAAATTAATTATGAGAAAGTGAGGAATTCATATGAAAAAATTAATATTGCCGTTATGTTTTGTATTGCTTGTTTCATTATTCGCAGGATGCGGAATGAAAAAGGATATGGAGGAAGAAATGCAGGATATGAAAATGACCGCTCTGGAGGCTCATAAATGGGAATTTTCATACGGTCAGCAGGGAAGTGACGGAGATGTTTTTATCCGCTCCGAAAAGAACGAAGAGCATAAGGATGTTAAAACAGCGGATATAGCATTTCTGGTGGATAAGGGATATCTTGTTATAAAAGATAACAAGGATAAAAAAGAGTGGGAAATAGACTATAAAATGGTTTCGGAAAATCCGGAAAGCACCGTCTATGAGCTTAACTATAAAGAAGGGGAAGATGAGCTTAAGGGAATGGCAACCGTAACCAATGAAACCGATGATAAGGGCGAGGATTCCCTTGTGATAACCCTGGGGGATTATACACTCTGGTTTTATGCCTGAAATTAAAAGATGGACTGTAAAAATCATACAGTCCCTCAGCGTGTCGGTAAACATATCGACACGCTGTCAGGTTTATATACTGCTAAAAAGAAATCTTACTGTTCATCAATCATAGTCTACGGAAGAAATTATTTCTTCAAAAATCTCCTGTGTTTTTGTTCCGTATGAGTATTCGGGAACATTGAGAATGACAACTACATATCTGTTGTTATCGTTGAAGATATAAGCATGATAGAGAATGTTTCCTTCTGCGGTATCCATCATATATTTGATGCAATATGTGGGTTTTGCGTTTTCGGTGCTTTTTTTAGGGGAATCCTCTATAAGCTTCACCGTTTTATCATATTTCAGACCTTCATATAGCTGCTTGGAAAATCCCACGTGATTCAGACTTCCGATGTCTTTTTTGTATACCGCTTTAACAGAAACACCGCGGGCAGTTGCTTCATCAAGAAGGAAAACCATTGATTTATTCTCGGATAGATCCGTCCAGGTTGTGGGGGCGCGGAAGGTAACATCCTCGATTTCAAGCTTGTAATCCTTATATATTATGTCGCTTGAATCATCGGTACGGATCAGCTGACCGGTTTTTTCTGCATCAATCTCTTTAAAGACAATTGAATCGCAGATTGCGTTCTTTATGCCATCGGCTCTGCCTTTTTTGCCTGAAATGGCAATATTGTAAAAATAGCTTCCCGCTTCAATGAACATATCGTAGGTTACATACTCTTCCTCATCTTCGGGACGGGAAGTATAGTACTGATAAACATAAGCTTTTTTGCCGCCGATCTGCTCTTCTCTTATGCTTCCGAAGGATGCAAATTTCTCAGCGATTGCCGCTTTATTACCCTTATAATCCTTTTCTGCCCAGAATTTTGCGGTGTGACCCGTGTAGGATGAATACATGCCGATATGCATATATGTGATAGTGTTTTTATCCTCCAAATCCAGGAAGGAAACATCGTTCTTCTTGGTGGGCAGCTCCACAATCCGCAGATATCCGGGAACGTCAATTTCCAGCGCAAAGTAATCGGAGCTGTAGGTATGATTTCCGGTTACAGAGTCAACATCTGAAAGGTCTTCGGTTTTTGCAGAATCATATTTAAGATCAAAGGTTGCGGTTATATCTGTAAGAGCATCAAATTTCTCACGCTTGCCCTCACTGTCAAGTGCAGTAAGAATTGAAAATGAATTCTCACCGCTGATATAGGTTCTTCTTTCATAGTAGCCCTCGGGCGTTGAATATCTTATAACCACGTAATCCGCACCGCTCGGAGCCTTTGCTTTTTCAAACTTGCTTACAGCATAATTCTGAGACATTTCGCGGTAGTAAGCATAAACGTCATCTATAGTCTCGCCCTCTTCAACGTATGTGACTCTTATATCAATAATACCTGTCTCATCATCGTTGGTGAAGGTGTTTGCGGTTCCGTCGAAGGAACGGTAGCTGAGCTTCACCTCGGGAGAATGAACCATCGACCATTTAAGGTAGCTGTCTCCAATCATTTCTTTGTTGCTTCGCTTGAGAATAAGCGAGTAATCTCTGATGCTGTTTGAAATAGTCATTTCTTTTACAACGGTTATTTTTGCTGTAGCTTCATCATAGGTTACGTCTGCACCAAAGCTTTCAGTGATAAATCTCAAGGGGAGCATGGTAGTGGAATTGGTAAGCTCGGGAGCTGCAAGAAGCTCTGTTGCATTATCATTTATATATGCGGTCTTGCTTCCTATGGCAAGCTTTATTACAACGTCCCGGTAGTTAACGGTAACGGATTTTTCCCCGCCGTTCCATAATACCTCCGCGCCGAAGGCTTCGGTTATAACGCGGACGGGAACAAGGGTTGTTCCGTCAACAACATAAGGTGTGGTAACGGTAACGTCTTCGCCGTTAATACTTAATGTGCTGTCGCCTACTGCGAATTTGATTTCAACGTCACCCTCTGCGGCAAAAACGTTGATTGCACAAACCGTAATACACAGAAGCAAACAGATGCCTATGGTTTTTAAAATGCTTTTTCTCATTATTATGCCTCCTTGAATTTATTCTGTTATTATAACATTTGTTGTGAACGGTGAGCCGTTTCTTTTAAGCTCAAAAGCAACGGTGCTGCCGATTTTAAAGTTTTTCATCGCTTCGTTAAAATCCACGGTGCTGTGAATTTCATATCCGCCGATTCTGTTTATTATATCTCCGCTCTGTATGCCGGCATTTGCGGCTGATGAGCCTGCTTCAACCGATTTTACGTTGAGACCTTCACGGGTTGGGAATCCCATTGATGCTGCCCATGTATTCTGATATCTCATTCCCAGATTAACCTTACGAACCTTTCCGTAAGTTTCAAACTGATTGAGTACGTATTTTACGGTATCGACGGGAATTGCAAAGCCCATTCCCTCAATTCCTCCCGATGCGAATTTTGAAGAATTGATTCCTATAAGCTTTCCTTCAAGATTAACGAGCGGGCCGCCGCTGTTTCCGGGGTTTATGGCGGCATCGGTCTGAATAAGCCTGTAATCCGAAAAGGCAGAGCAATTGATTCCGCTGATAATACCTTTGGAAACTGAGTTCCTTAAGGAAAATGAAACGGGAGTGCCGATTGCATATGCAGTTTTTCCTGCTACTATATCGGAGGAATCTGCGTATTTTATTGGAATGAGTCCGATTTTATCTATCTTTATTACGGCGAGGTCAAAGTCTTCATCTATGTATTTTAACCGTGCCGTATATCCCAGTCCGTCATTCATAACAACGATTATCTGATCAAGATTTTTGACAACGTGAGCATTTGTAAGTATTTCTCCGCCGGATTTAATGATAACTCCGCTTCCGTGGGCAAATGATTCTACCTTGTCGTTTATATAATCGTCCTTATAATTTCCTACTATGGCAACTACGGATTTTGAAACATCGGCAATCATATCGGATGCCATTTCCTCCGCACTTTTTATTATAGCCGTATGGGTATCTGCGTCATAGGTGACATATGCCCCCACACTTTCCGCTACTGCTCTTATGGGAACGTAGGTGGTTCCGTTCTTTAATATGGTATCACCCGCAAGAACCTTGCCGTCAACAACCACGTTTATATCACCGGCATATACGGTTTCCGACACCGCTAAAATCATGGCAATGAACGCCGCTGTTATTCTTTTCATAAATATCTCCTCTGTTATCAGTATATACTTTAATTCATTATACACTATTTACAGAGTGAATGCAAGATAATAAGAAAAAAGCGTATTGATTTTTAGTTAATAAGGTGATATAACAACTCTACCGCATACTATAATTTGAACACAACCAAAGAGATATTTTTAAGTAT
>JAZQFU010000172.1:0-4420 GCA_045539675.1 Clostridia bacterium
CCATAGTTTCAATCGGTGCCAATCTCTCACTATAGCATTTAACCGCTCGTTTAACAGGCCACTTGAAAGACATAGATACGGGTATCTCACGACCTCGTTCATCGGTTAAAACCGCAATCGTTTCCTTAACGGTATATTCGCTCTTTTCGGCAATGGATTTTACCGTATAGTTTCCAAGCAGATAAAAGGGAACAAAAATTTTATGTGTAAACGGGCCTTCGGGAACGGTTCCGATGTATTCGCCCGTACGAACAACGTCACCGACTTGTGCAGTCGGTGTAAACTCCCATTTCTTTTCAGTGTTAAGCCCGTCTGCGTAAATTCCTCTTTCCAAAAACCAGCCTGCTTGCTCTGCTAAAACAGGGAGCGGATTTTGCAATCCGTCATAGATTTGACCGAGCAAACCGGGGCCGAGATCTGCAGACAACATATCTCCCGTAAATTCCACATTATCTCCGCATTTAATGCCATCGGTCATTTCGTAAACCTGTATTTGTGCGATATTTCCTCTTATGCGGATAACCTCGCTTTTTAGGGCAGTATCACCTACAAAAACATAGCATATTTCGTTCATGGAAACATTGCCGTCAAATTCCACCGATACCAAGTTTCCATTTATGCTAACTACCTTTCCTTTATTCTCGGTCATTGTTTTGCCTCCAACCTATCTCCGTTTAAAATGGAGTTGTAAATATTTCTGTATGCTTCTTCTCCTGCTTTTGTATCGAACTGTCTTATGCGGAGAATCAGTTTCAACTTAAGCCCGTAATAGAATATATAATCCTCTGAAAAGTTATCCATAGGTCTTAGTGTTTCTAAGATTTCCAAACGGTAACGGTTTAGATATTTTTCCGCTTCCATCGGATTTTCCATTTCAATTACAGTGTTTGCTGCTTTGATATATTCCACGGGCAAAATTCTGTTTTCCGTATCAAATAGCTTTTTCATTTTTTCTGCCCGAACTTTACCAAGTGCAAACCGTAAATTCCGTTCGCTTTCGTTAAAGCTATCAATCAACGCAGAACCCGAACTCTCAAAACTTTTCGGCGGGGACAGCGTAAGCTTTTTCATCTCATTCTGTGCTTTTTTCCCTAAAAAACGATTGCAAAGTTCTGTAAATCGTTCCTCTGTAATCGGAAGCGGAGTATTTTCACTTATCCCATCCAAAGACGGTAACTGCGAAATTAAATAATATTCAGCCATAGTTATTCCTTCGCCTCTTTCAAAAGCTCGGTAACCTTAGGACTGAGATAATTTGAAAGCATATCCACGACCGCTTCTGCAGAATAATCATAGTAAGCGCTATCGTTGTTTACAGCAATGCGGAAACCACCATCGAAATTATCATTTGCCTTCAGCGTGATGCCCTTCAGCATTTTTTCTTTAATGGCTGCCAGCAAGGTTTCTTCAAGTTTCTTCAAATCCTCACTGTTTAAGATCACGGATATATATTCGGCATCAGGCTTGTTTGCCCAACTCTCGACAATACTAACGATAAGCTCTGCAAGCGCCTCCGACGAATATACGGCAGAAACGTTTTCGCCTATAATTGCTTTTAGTTCTCTGGATACACTTTCTCTGAAAGAAATCAGCAAATTGCGACCCGCCTGACGAATAGCATCCTCACTTGACTTCAACATTCGGTCATTCTCAGCTTTAGCATTAAGCAAAATTTTATCTGCTTGTGCCTGTGCATCGGAAATAATTTGTTCCGCTTTTTCTTTTGCGGATTTAAGTATAGCTTCCGCCTCTGTTTCAGCAGCCTCTACACCTTCCTTTTTAATTTGGTCAATCAGTTCTTGGAGTTGTACTTCCATAATGCTATCTCCTTTTTATATTTAATCAAATTTCCTGCTAAAAAACAAAATGAATCCAGCTTCCTCTGCAGACAGCTGGATCCATTAAATGTTATTATAACTATTCATTTTTAAAATATTATAGCATACTTTTTTTATTTCGTCAAGACTTTAGAAGGATAAAGACACAAAAAATTCAATTTCAATTATGACTTTTGAGAGTTACCCCAAAAGTACAAATATGCGTGAATCAAATTATGAGCAGAGTGAAAAATACAGTATAGCCAATGACGACTATACTGTATTTTCTGTCATCCCACTCGGTTTGCGTAATACTCCGTTAAGGATAACACGCTTTGCGGTTCTTTTTGTTTATATGACAAGCTGTGATTGCATATAATACTAAAAAAACGGAGTATATTATGCTTTTAAATTACGGCATAGGTATCCTTAATTACATTTTTCTGCTTCTCGGGGTTACAAGCGGACAGCATTATCCGCCGCCTCTTCCGCATAATGTGGAGCAGGAGTACTTCGAGAAAATGAAGGAAGGCGACGAGGAGGCGCGGACTAAGCTTATTGAGCATAATCTGCGGCTTGTTGCACATATAGTGCGAAAGTACTATATGAGCGCACCTAATCAGGAGGACCTTGTTTCAATCGGAAGTATTGGGCTAATCAAGGCGATAGATTCATTTGACCATTCAAACGGCGCGCGTTTTGCTACGTACGGAGCAAAATGTATTCAAAATGAGATCTTAATGCACTTCAGAGCGCAGAAAAAGCTTGGATGCGAGGTCTCTATCAATGAGACTATCGATATGGATAAGGAGGGAAATCCGCTTACTTATATTGATGTAATAGCCGTTGAGGACACAATAGCCGAGGATATTGACAGAAAGATACATATCACGAAAGCACTTGAATACGTCGATACCTTGCTTAGCGAAAGAGAGCGTACGGTCATAATACTGAGATACGGACTTGGCAGGTGGAGGCCGCGTACTCAGCGCGAAGTGGCGGATCTTCTGGGCATTTCGCGCAGTTATGTGTCAAGAATAGAAAAAGCCGCGCTTGAGAAGATCAAGGATAAGCTCAAATAATTAAAAAATTGAATAAATCAAGGCATACCCGTTAAAAATACTATCGGCAACAGAAACGGAGGCGAATGGATGTTTTCGTATTTTTTCAGGTTGATCGCTTCCGAGCTTAGAAGCGGAAGACTGTCGCTGATTTTTAAGGAGGTATATATGTTAATTGACAGAATTGCTTTGCTGCTTACAATTGTAGGTGCGCTTAACTGGGGCAGTATCGGAATTTTCAGCTTTGACCTTGTGGCTTGGATATGCGGTGGCGCGGATTCCATAGCGGCAAGGATCATTTACACCGTTGTAGCCCTTGCGGGTGTGTGGTGTATCTCGCTCTTATTCAGACCCAGAGAGATCGCAGAAAAGGATATGTAATTAAAGCGAACTCCGACGTTTCGATCGGGGTTCGCTTTTTTGTTGACATAAGTAATTAAAAGTGTTATCATCTAATTAAATATTTCTTTGGAGAGAACGATGAAAAAAGTACTTATAACGGGCGGGACCCGTGGAATAGGATATGAGTGCGTAAGAATATTTGCAGAGGCAGGGTACGATACTGCCGTAATTTACCGATCCGATGATAAAAGCGCGGAGAATCTTCGCACTAAGTTCGGCACAGTATGCTATAAATGCGATCTTTGTGATATTAATGAAACCGAAAAGACTGTTGAAAAGATACTGTGTGATTTTCCCGAAGGATTTGACGTTATCGTGAATAATGCGGGAATATCTCAGCGTAAGATGATTTGTGATATCTCAAATGAAGATTGGGACAGGATGATGGCTGTATCCCTTACAGCTCCTTTTCTGCTTATCAAAAAGCTTTCCCCGTTTATGATACGCAGAGGTGAGGGAAGGATAGTAAACGTTTCCTCCGTTTGGGGCGAGCACGGAGCATCCTGCGAGGTACATTACAGCGCCGCGAAGGCAGGTCTTATAGGTCTTACAAAAGCTGCCGCAAAGGAGCTTGCCCCCTCTGGCGTGCTTGTTAACTGCGTATGCCCCGGAGTTATCGATACCGAGATGAATTCAGATCTTACGGCAGAGGATAGGGAAGCGCTTTGCGAGGAGATACCGCTTGGCAGATTCGGCACCGCCGAGGAAGTGGCAAAATGCGTGTTTTTCCTCTCCGAAATTTCATCTTCTTACCTCTCCGGGCAGGTAATTTCCCCAAATGGCGGATTTTGTGTGTAAAAATGCAAGTTTGCAAGTTTAAAATTTCGTTTTTGACAAAAAATATCTTGTTAAACTATTGACATATTATGCCGATAGCGGTATAATACTGAATATTATTTAGAAAGGATGCGCGTGGCGCTATTATCATGAAAAGAGTTTATAATTTTTCCGCAGGACCTTCCATGCTTCCGCTTCCCGTGCTTGAGCAGGCTCAGAACGAGCTTGTATGCTATGGGGATTCCGGAATGTCAGTTATGGAGATGAGCCACCGATCTCCCGTTTACGAAGAAATCATCAAGGCAGCTGAGCAGGATCTCAGAACCCTGTTAAACGTGCCCGATAATTATAAGATCCTCTTTA
>JAZQFU010000173.1:0-11262 GCA_045539675.1 Clostridia bacterium
CAGCGCAGGATCATGAATTGTCATTATATCATCCATACTCTTGGATGCAATGAGAATCTTGGTTTTTTCTTCTGCTGATGAAGGTGATAAAATATCAAGCTGAAGGTCAACACCCGTAAGCTCTCTTATTTTCTTCACAACGTAACTGTCGTTTAAGGTTGTTACATCTGAAGTAACAGCCCAGGTAACCTTCTCACCGTTTTCGGAAAGAGGCATTTCAAGTCCGCCGAAATCAAGTCCGGATGACTTATAAACCTCTTCATTAAAAAGATTTCCCGCTGTTTTTTCCGTTCCGCATCCGCTTAAGCAGGCTGCAAGCATTGAAACGGCAAGTATAGCTGTAATTAATTTTTTCATATGCTTTCCCTCTTTTTTTACTTCTTCTTTTTTTACTTCTTCTTTTCTTTCTTCTTTTTACTTTTTTAGAATTCGGCTTCTATAAGCTTATCTCCGTAAACAAGGGTATCGCCGTAGTAAGCATATGCTCTTGCATATATCTTCTGACCTGACTGAACCTTGCCTCCGTAGATACGGATTCCGTACTGCCCCTTTGCATTGGTACCCTTAGCCGATGCCTTATAAATATTCTCTGCATCAATTGTAAGGTCATTAACCGATGCCGGTTCTTTTATGGAAATAAGCATTCCGTAGTCTCCTCTTATATGAGCTCCCACCTTTTCCTTTGCAGTTGCAAAGGTGATAACGTTAAGAGGATAAACCTTATAATCAACAATAAGGTCTTCTGTTCCTTTTGCGCTGAAGGTTAACGCAGAGCTTTCAATCACGGAAGGAACGGGAATCTCATCTGTTGTTCCCATAATTACTTCAACTGTTGCATCGGAATTTACAGCAGGAGTTTTCCATGTATAGTCATCCTCCCAGATATCAGAGAGAACCTCAGCACCGTTATATTTAACCGACTTCACATAATAGCCGTCAAGGAAGCCGAAATTAAGGGTGGTGCTTTCTCCTGCCTTAACATCTGCAGTCTTCTCAAAGGGATATACCTCAGAGCCTTCTCCGTTAACCTTTATATTTATTGTATAGGTTGTTGCATCAACATATTTAACATATACGGGGGAAATCATAGATGCGGTTGCACCTGCATTTCTGATTTTAACCTCTCTTGTTTCTCCTTCGGGAACTGCGAAGGTTCTCTTATAAACCATTCCCTTTGCGGCTTTTGCTCCGTTCATTATGTCAACTAAGGCGGGATCGCCGTTTTCGTCGGTTACAAGCTCCCAGCCCTTAAGCCACTCATGGTAAATATCATCTACCTCTTTATTGGTAAGAACATAAACATCTGCCGTCTTCTCAAGAGTAAGAGTATACCAGTCAAATACGGGAATCTCGTTTAAATTCTCGGGAGTAGCTTCGGTTGAATACTGCTTATCAAAAATATCGGGATTATAGGGTTTAACGATAAACGCTCCCGCAAGTCCGGTTTTTCCGTAATCCTTAACAGTCATATCATAACCGACCAGAATACGGTCACCGTTAAAGGTTTTATCATTAACAACATAATACTCTTCGGTAACGCCTTCTGCAAGCTCAACACCTAATCTCAAAGGCTTTTCTTCGGGATTATCTATCCATTTTATAACTACGCTGTGTGAACAGTTAACCATATTCTGAGTAGATGCACCTATGGGAATTTCCATAGTTTCTCCGTCTGTAAGAAGGAAGGTCTTTTTAAACACCTGATAGCTGAAGCCTTCGGCCAGTGATTTGGTGCTGTTTACGGTTACATCCTGCTTCTCATATCCCTGAGTTCCTATCCAGGTCATCCAGTTATGAGCAGGTGCATAACGGCTCATAACGTATACCTCACAGGAATTATTAACGGTTACTGTTTCAAGTGTCTGATGAGTTTTTGCGCTGTAGGGCATACCGTAATCCCACCAGGAGGGCTTAACAACCGAAACGTCGGTAAAATCAAGTCCGTTGAGTTCCGAGAAGAAGTTATCCTCCTGATCATAATAAAGTCGTATATTATTGCTACCCTCAGTAATATCTACGTTATTTTCGACCTGCCATGCAGTTTCATTATTAGTTACGAAAGCTGTTTTTGCAGGATGCTCATCAATCCATTTTACGATAACTGCGTACGGAGGATCGCACCATGCTCCGACTCTTCCCAGGTTAATCGCAGTCTTTTCTCCTTCCTTAACATAGACAGACTTTTTGAAAAGATACATATTAGAGGAAGGGTTAGCGCCATTATTAAAGTTCACGCTTCCTGCTTTAACCCTTGTTTTTGCGGCTGTTCCATCCGCATGATTAACTCTGAAGAAGCCGAAATTATTGAGCCAGTTCATATATGCATCCCAGTTTGTTTCAACATCATCTGTCGGTGAAACCACATAGATTTCCGCATTATGATCTACGGTAAAGGTTGTCCAAACGTCCTTCGAATCAGAGCTACTTACAAAAGTTGAGTCATTTAAATCCCAATAAGGCAACATAATGGCATCTGCGCCTTCAAGACCGTAATAATCAATAGGATATACTCCGGCACCTACATCGGTATCACCAACATAAAATACAGTGTCATCCGAGAATACAGGGTCGTTAATCTGAAGATTACGGTTGATTACATAGTTTCTTGTGGATCGTGTTGAAGTAATTTCAATGTTATGACTGTCGATTGCTTCATCCTGATCCTCATGCCATACAATTGCAGCAGTATACATTCCGCCTTCATTCCAGCCGCCAACGAAACCGAACTCTATTTTCGCACTTGTGCCAACGGGAATATTCACCGTTCTTTTATAAATATTGTATGTTGAGGTTGTTCCGTCAATTTTCTTAACCGGAATAGTTGCAAAGCTTCCGTCGGAATTCTTGACTCTTTCAAATCCGTAAGCAGGTGATGAAAGCCATTTCAGAAAATTAGCACCATCTAACGCAGGAGCTACCCAGGGTGTAAACACATAAATATCGCAGCTGTTATTAACCAGAACCTCTCCTACAACCGCCTGGCTGTCATACGAGTCCATTGACTTGTAATCGTGTGTGTCTGCATCCTCCGTTTTGATATAAGTCGCTCCGTAAAGCCATTCCTCTTCGAATTCATCGATAAGATACTCTGCAACGGTATTATCCGTGTATAGCTTTGAACCGTATTCGAGTCCCTCTGCAATTTCCCAGCCTGACGGCTGAGTAATCCATGTTGCCGTGGGAGTTACTGCTTCCGCACCTGCGGTAAAGGAAAGTGTGCCGAATAACGATAAAGTAAGAATCATCGTTATCAGCATTGAAATTTTGCGTTTCATAGTTTTTTCCTCCTTGAAATATATATTTTTATAAGCCTCCGCTTATTTAAAGAGCACTATTCCGATAAGCTGACCGTATGCCATATGAATCATAATATCATCATATTTTTTAACGTCTGCCGAGGTTCCTGCCGAAACTATGGGAGGCATACCTTCACGTTTGGTGATAACGGTTATTCCTCCGATGCTTAAGGTTGCTTCCGTTAAAATTACGCCTGAGTAGCGGTCAACCTCATTTCCCTTCCACGCGGGAACATAAAGATAGTTTTCAACGATTTTTGCAACGGTTGTTTTTATAAAGCCCCTTCCCGTTTCAATGCTTGAAGGATTTCCCATCCATTCATCCTTGCTTGCATCGTACCAGACCTCAAGAAGCCTTATATATCCCGAAGGATCGGCGGAAAATCTTATAAGGTCTCCCACCTCAACCTGAGAGATGCTGTAAGCAGTAAGAGTCTGCGAATCGGTATCTGAAACATTACTTCCGTCATAATAGAAGAACTCTTCCTTTGAACCGCTCTGAACGGTATATTTAACAGCAGGTGCTCCGTTCTTATCAAGCGCCTTTGCAATGGATTTAACCGCTACAACCGGTGATTCATATTTAAATGCCGGTGCAACGGCACTTCCTGCTGCGGGACGGTAAATAACAAATTCCGGAATTCCGTAATCGACTGTTGAATTATAGGCTTCAACGGGAATATCCCCCTGGGGAAGAGCATCTACCTTTGTAAGATAATAATCATCATCGGAAGCAAGTGCAGGATTATCGGGAATAACAAGAACGGGGGTCTGTGCTGTAACCTGCAATGCAATATTGAATCTGTGCGGATCTGTATATCTGTGTCTCAGAGCAAGCGGATGAGTACAAACGAAGCCATCTTTTCCCTCAGCTTCCATTTCCGCAAGATTTCCCGGAGTGATAAGGTGGGTAATAATACCCTTTTCATCGGTTTTTATTCCAACAAGCGATGAATAGTCATACCCAAGCTTTGCATCAAGCTTAGCCTTGGTTACTGTCTTTATAAGCTCATCATTCAGCTTCAGATCCGATGCAAATTCACTTGTCAATACGCCCTTTTCCGTATGGAAATATTTAACGTTCACCGCAGTTTCCGGTGCATTTCCGACTCTTGAACCGTATCGGAGAAGATAAACGAATTCGAAGCCGCTCTTTGAAAGCACCTTTACCTTTGCACCCTCACCGAAGAAATTAAGCTGAATTCTTATATTCTGACCGGGGAGGAAGCTTTTAAAGGATTCTTCCGCAAGATAAGAAAGCTTTATCTTTTCTTCGCCTATGGTAAAATATACTCCCTTTTCATTTTCTTCGATGCTGCTTAAAACTCCGTTTACCACAGACGAAGAAACATAAATCTCACAGATGCTTCCGCCGTCTGCATAAGTAATCACATCTCCCGTTGCAATAAATCCGAAGCTTACAGCTTTACCGGTACCGTCATAAATAAAGGCTTTCTTACCGTTATCATCGGAATCAATATATTCACCGGAGCCGTCTGCATTATAAAGTCTTTTGCCCGCTTCATCTATTTTTCCCACAACCATATCGGTATAGCTTTTTATGATAATAAGATCATATCTGCCGTTTTTCTCTGTTGAAATCAGGGTTATGCTTCCCGATTTGATTTCTTCAAACATCCCTGCATCAAGGCCCTTTGCCGAATTATTCACAAAAACATCGCACAGAGGATCAATGGTAACATCTTCAGTTTTATTATTCTTTTCATATTTAAAGGTAGTTCCCGAAAAGCCTTCATAGTCATCCATTGAAATTTCAATAATCTTATTTTTTTCAGATGCTTCAACCTCAACAATTTCAAATGTTCCCTTTTCCTTATCAACCTTAAAAACAAAGTCAACGGTAAGCCCCAGCATAGAATAAACGGAAGCATCCTCACAAAGATAGTTCACCCCGTCAATATTAACATAGCCTTCGGGAGCGGTGAAATATCCTGTAACGGCAATATAGGGGTTGGCACGTATAACGCCGGTTTCCTTCTTCATTGAATGGTATTTATAAAGGAGAGTATTTTCAGGATTCACCGTATAGGTTATACTTTCCCCTGCTCCGGTCATTTCAGCAACGGGAGTATCAAGGGCATTTTCAATAAGGCATTTTAGCTCGTCGGTATTTATGGGATTTGCATATGCTCCCGTAACCCCTGAAAGAAGCTTAAGCTCATTTGCAACTGCAATATAGCCTGACGGATATCCTCCGTATGCCTTTGCCTTGTAATCATAACCAAGCACGTTTACAATAACCTTGATTGCCTCTGCATTCAAAACCTCTCTTTCGGGGCGGAAGGTTCCGTCTGAATAGCCGGATAGAATTTTCATCTCTGAAAGAGTAGTTATTTCCGAAGCATTTTTATGATTTTCATCAATATCCGAATACAATGCCTGCCACGGAACAAGGATTTCGGAAAGGTTAA
Source organism: Clostridia bacterium (assembly GCA_045539675.1). GTDB lineage: Bacteria > Bacillota > Clostridia > UMGS1840 > HGM11507 > JAZQFU01. The sequence continues at coordinate 5,729 of JAZQFU010000173.1, forward strand.
GAAGCTTAACAATGCTTTCGGCAAGCTGTGCTCTGGTTACCCCTTCCCCTCCTGAAGCCTTTGAGGGAAGAATATCAGCTACAGAAAATGCAAATACAGGGGAACAGAAAAATATTGAAAGTGAAAGAACAAGTGCTGTTATCTTTTTAATCATTTTCTTAATCCTCCTTTGCTTATTGCATTATATATAAGCTGTGCCGCTTCGGCTCTCGTGATATTCTTTAAGGGTTTAACTGTTCCGTCGGAAAAGCCATTTGCAATTTTCGAAGAGACTGCCGCTTTAACCATACCCTTTGCATAATCGGAAATTTCGCCGTCATCAGTAAATTCAGTATCTCCGTCTTTCGCAGACAAACCGAGAGCTCTTGCAAGAATAAGAAATGCATCCTGCCTTGTTATACTTTTTTCCGGTGCAAAGCCCTCACCGTTTCCGGTTATTATTTTATTCTTATAAGCCGCACTTACGTACGGATAAAACCAGTCGGACTCAGAAACATCGGAAAATACCTTTTCGGGATTTTCGGTTTCATAGCCCCACGCCCCGGAAATCATTTTAACAAATTCAGCCCGGGTAATGCTCTCATCCGGTGCAAAAATCCCTTTTTCTCTGCCTGCAATAATTTTTTCATAAGCAAGCTCGCTTACTGCCATATACGCCCAATGCTCTTCAGTCACATCGGTAAATACGGAAGTCTTATCAAAGAAAACATCTTTTTCCGCTTCTGCCACATAGTCGGGAGAAACCTTGTTTTCGCTCTTTTTCACGGAGGATGAAGAACCGCCCCCACCGCCTCCGCCGCCTCCGGAGGTCTGATTTCCGGAATAAATCTTCTTTGCCTCCTTTATGCCTTCAAGCACGAGTTCAGAAACCTTATGGGGCTCTTCGGGAATATTACGGTTTGTATAAACATATCCGGTTATATAGCTTTCGTATTTCTTATAGTCAGAGCTTCCGGTATCTGCACCGTAATAGTCGGAATACTTATCAAGCAATGACGTAACCTGAGATTTTGTTTCAATATTTCTTAATGCGGAAACAGCAACACCGTTTTCAAAGCTCTCTATAAGCTCTGAATCGGTTGTGTATTCTCCTTCCGCCATATTTTCATAAACAAAATCCTTATCCGTAAGCTTAAGATAATCATCATAAAGTGCCGATGACGGAATAACGGTTTTTTCGGGATAATTCTCAACAATATGCTTTATAATAGGCTTATTTTTTGAGCTCATTCCGTATTTAAAGGAAAGCTTCAAGAAATCTTCGGTATATTCCCTGATTGTATACGAGGAAAGACTGTTAACAAAATCCTCTGCAAGATCAAGTCTGTTTTCATCGCTGAGATTATAATAGATTTCTCTGTCAATAATAAGCTCAAGACTTTTATCGTCAAGATACGCTCTTAAGCTTTCAGGCGTAAAGCTATAGGCATCAAGCCCGGAAATAAGAACTGAATCATCCGTATAATCGGTAAGAGTTATTTTCTCCTTAAGGGACTTATCCGCAAGCTCGGTTTTTACCATAAGTGAATACTCACCTGTTTCTGCGGCTACGGGAAGTTCTGTGTTAAGCACGCCGTTTTTATCAAGCCTTACCTGCCTTAAGGCTTTAAGCTTATCTGCACCGCTTTCCGAATCATCCGATACGGCAAGTGAGGTTTTTGCAAATGCATATTCCTCTCCGTAATCTGCATAAAGCTTAAAAACGGATATAATCTGCTTTTTTTCACGGTTATATTCATCGGTGAGAGAATACTCAAGAACCGGTGCAGCAATTGAAGATATGCATACCGAAGCAGACAGAAGTGATGAAAGAACCAATGTTTTAATTTTCATATGCAATACCTCCTATTCAAAATAATACTGAACCGAAAGAACGGGCAGCTGACCTTCGGCAACACTTATAAATATGTTATGTGCACTGCTTACCGGGGATTGACGGGCAACTATATTGAAGCCGTCGGTTCCTTCCGAATAGAGCTCCTTTGAAAGCTCATAGGTAAATTCTTTAAATTCCGTAGATGTGATGCTTCCCGGAATATTGGTATGAATAAGTGTATCTGTTTCTTTCGCCCAGTTGCCTATCGCCGCATAGTCTGACGGATTTTCATACCAGTCCTTATCGGCAACGGTATAGAATTCAACCTTTGTATTCATACCCTCTTTATAATTCTTAAGATAAGTCTTAAGAGTTCCGCCCGCAAGCTTTGCGCCCCCGGGAATCACACTCTCATCAAACTTAAGATAAACTCTTCTGTTTGCGTAATCGTTTATGTTCCCCGTATAGGATATTGCAAGCTTAAGAGAATCGTTAAGCTCATCTGCTCCGTAAAGGTTAAAGCCGTTTGTTCTTACAAGGGAGCTTCCCACGTAAAGAAGAGGAGCCTCAACGGATTTGGTAAATATTAAATTATAGGTTTTTGTTTCTTCTCCGAATGCCACGCTTATTTCCGCTTTTCCGGGAAGAGCATCGGGATAGGTTATATTAACCTCTGCATTTTCATCAACCTTTTCAACGGTTACCTCGGGGATTCCTTCTTCTGAACCGGAAACTATATATTCGTATTTATCCTTACTGAAGCCTTCTACGGGAGAGCCGTTTATATATATTCCGCTTAACTGATTGTTCTGCGGAATATCAAGTATAACATCTCCTGCGAAAACACTTTCCGTTCCGTCGTGCGCAACCGAATTAACCGTTAATTTTCCGCTTTCGCTTCCGATTTCGTTATAGGTAATTTTCGTTGTTAAATCAACGGGTTCAATTATCATATCTACGGGAAGCTCATATGCCCATAACCTTATGGGGAAGAGCATAGGATTTTCTTCGTTATAAACCGAGGAATCTTCAAAGAAGAATTTTGTTTTTTCCAGGGTTATTCCGGCAATACGGGAATCGGAGCAACGGAAGGTACCCTTTGGAGCAAGAGGAGTATAGGTTTCAAAATCCGAAACAAGCTGGAAAGTTATTTCGCATTTATCTATATCTGTTCCGACAGTTCCTACATCAAGGATTATTTCCTTTTCCCCGTCTGTCTCTGATATTCTTCCGAATTCAACATCCGTAAGAAGAATTCTTCCGTATTTTACCACCTGAAGCACCGCCGCATAATCCTGCGGTTTATCCGAAGGATTAATAAGCTTCAATGAAGCACCAATGGTATCTCCTGCAGAGATTTCGTTTCCGGTTACTCCGTTGACGGTAAATTCGAAATCAATTATTTTTACATTGTTTTCCGCAAAAGCTATACAATACGAGCTGCAGATTACAATCATTAAACAAATCAGTAATGAAAGCTTTTTCATCTGATCCACTTCCTTTCTTAAGTCCGCTGTTACTTTTTCAAAAGACCCAGCCAGTCAAGCTTCATATTACCCGTTTTCGCATACAGGGTAATTGTATTTTTGCCTTTTTTAAGCTCAACCTTCTGTTCGGAGAGTCCTGCCGCAAAATCACTTGCTGTCTGCCCGTAATTTTCTGTTGCGGCAAAAACTGCGTTGTATGAAGTTCCGTTAATCTCAAGAAGTCTTTCTACGAAGCCTTCTTCACCGCCCCAGGATGCATGCTTGATAACAAGGTTATAGCTTCCGTCTTCAGGCACTTCAACCTCCCAGGTCATTGAATGACCGAGGGTATTAAGCCCCTCCACACCGCCTTTTTCCGAATACATATCACTTATTACAACGGCGCCGGAGCCGTATTTTTTCGAATAGCCTTCCATCTCGTGCTTTACGGAAAGCTTTTTCTCAACGGCTTCAAAATCATCATCCTTGGCAAAGCTCAGAGTTCTTCCTTCGGCTTTGGTTTTAAGCTTAAGCACGGGAGCAGACGAGGTTAAATTTGCTTCGGTACGTCCTCTTAAAAGAAGCTCATCTCCCGTTTTTGCATTCTTGCCTATAGCCACACCTTCGATTTTGTCGACGATATAGTAATCAGCTTCAAGGGGAAGATTAACCGAAGAAACAAGCTCCTCATCGTGATTATAATAACTGTTCATTTCGGCAGAATATTCATTTCCGTCAATAAAATAGCTGAATGTTCCTGTATCAACGGGAATTCCGGGAAGATTCTTTCCGTTAAGATAAAGGGTAAAGAAGCCTTTATACATTTCAGCGGTGAAATATCCGTCCTTATAGCTCCAGTTATAGCCATATTCCATTTTTCCGGGAACCGCTTCTCTTCCTCTTTCATTAACAACCTTTGTTATTTCATCTGTTTTAATCCTGGATTTAACATCATTATCGGCAGATAAGGAGAGCTCTCCTCTTCCGTAGACATAAGAAATATCATTATCCGCTTCAAGGATTATTTCGCCGTTTCTTTCAACGGTTGTTGCATCAACAACCATAACGGACTGCTTCTTTAAAACTATCGCTGCCGCATCGGTTTTATATTCGCCGCATTCCATCACATTATGGGATTTATTGGCATATATTCTCGTTCCGTCCGTAAAGTTGAATTCCATATATCCGTCATGCTCCGTGCAATCAACCCAATGGGCATTATCTTCCGTTTTATGCACCGACATGGTTGTCATGATTTTAACTTCCTGCCTGGGTTCAACGGTTTCAAACCACACTCTGTCATGAACGGGAGCATTTTTCTCTTCCTCGCTGGTTGGAAGATAGGCAACTAAATCAGGACCGGAGAAAATATTTGAATATTTCCCTTCAACCTCCGGGTATCTTACCCTCACGTCAAGAGCTGCATCCTCATTGGTGATTCTTGCTCCGTCCTTTGACTTATACATCTCAAGATCGGTTTTTGAGTTAAGCCAGAATTCAAAGTTTGAATCCTTACCGTTTGCCTTTTTCAGGTCATCAATTATAAGATACTGATCAGGTCTTATATAAATAATATTTCTTTCAAAGCGTTCAAGCTTACCCAGATTTTCGCTGATATGACCCCAGATACTCGTCCATTCATAGTTATACGCATCATACGCCGAGCCGCCTATAAGGTCAAAATCGGGGTGAGTAAGGAAGTTGCAGGGATGAGCCGTTTCTTCCATTTTAAACTTAACCTGAGTGCCTGCTCCTTTATCAAAGGTTATGGTATTATGAGCATGTGAGGTCTGATAATAACCGTTATAATGATTGGAATTATAAGCATCATAGTAGCCTGTATCTGCCGCAAGCTCACGGTCATAGGCAACAATTGTAAAGGAATTGTTATCTGCGTGGGAATGGTTATATGAGCCGTATCTGCTTGAACGGAAATAGAGAGAAATTCTCTCTTCTGCATTAAGCAAATCCGAATGAAGCGCTCCCCATCCGATATCCTTCATTATTATTGAACGGGGCTGATCTACGGGCGCTTTTGCCGGAACATCGGTCATGGAGGAGAGGAAATACAAATCAAATGCCGGATTGGGATTCATTGAGTATTTCTCGTTCTGCCAACGGGCATAGGGATTCCCGACAAACTTATTCAGATAATTATTATAGGTTGCAAAGTTTGTTTCAAAAACACCTGAGGATTCGTCTCCGAATGCCGCTCCGTACTGATTTCCGAGGAAATACATATTATATTTCCA
>JAZQFU010000174.1:0-4534 GCA_045539675.1 Clostridia bacterium
CTGCCCAGGGTAAAGCATTGCCATACCACCGGCGGATACCGCCGTCATAAAATGCATGTGCACAGAGAAATAGAAATTCTTTCTCTTAAGGAAGGAGTTATGCATTTTAATATCAATACATCTTATGAAGAGCTGAATCCCGGCGATTTTCTTATTGTAAACAGCTCTGTTCCCCATTCCAATTACTTAAGCGAAGCGGTTTATACCTTCGTTCAGTTTGATTTTCACGAGCTTCTTGATGTGGACGATTCCGAGGCATTGCTTTCCGAATGTGATAATATTCCCTATCTCAGTTCATATTTGAAGCTTTCTCCGTCCTCACCGTCTTACGAATACTTTTCCATGCTTTATAATCTTATTTTAGAGTATTCAGACCCGGAGAGCTCACCGGAATACCTGAAGGGATGCTTTTACAGACTTTATGACTTTATGCAGGAGCACAGAATGTTTGCCCCGGAGGATAATGCATTGAGTGCACCCGGCTTTAGTAAAATACGTGAAATTGTGGATTTTATAAATTCTCACTATAATGAAAACATCACCCTTGATGAGCTGAGTGCAAAAATCGGCTTAAGCTCCGAATATCTTTGCAGATGCTTCAAAAAGCTTACCAATTATACAATTTTTGAATATATAAACTACGTACGGATAAAAAACGTTGAAAGACTGCTTGTCACAACCGATATTCCCATAAGTCAAATTGCTGAAATGACGGGTTTTACCAGTCAGACCCATTTTAACAGAGCTTTCAAGAAGCAGTTTTCCTTCACGCCTCTTAAGTATAAAAAAATAAAAAGAACAATATATGAAAAAGACGGAATGTCTGCCATTCACCTTAATAACGAAAAGGGGGATATAAGATGATAAAAGAGGTTCTTGTTATCCCCGATAATCTGCCGAGGCTTCTTTTTGTCGAGGCAAGGGAAGACCGTCTTCTTACCAGACTTCATATTCACCGTGAATCGGAAATCCTTCAGATAACAAAAGGAACCCTGGATGTTTACGTTGATTCCTTTACCGAAAGGCTTATGCCCGGGGATTACGTTATTTTCAACGGTAATATTCCCCATTCCACATATGCATCATCCGATGCGGCTTATATGAATCTTCAGTTTGATTTTCACGGCATTTTTGACCGTGAGGATGCGGAAGAGCTTCTCGAACCCAACAGCTACATTCCATATCTTAAATCTCATCTTTTTATAAAAAAGGATTCGTCTTATTATCCGGAATTCAATGCCATTTTTTCCGGACTTTCAGAGCATCATAAGCTTAAGGAGGAATATCCGGAATATTTTAAGGGGGATTTATATTTTATATATGATTTTATGGCTTCTGCAGGCTTGTTTGCCTCGGTTTCGGATACTCTTTCCGCCTCCGGGCTGGACAAAATAAAAAGAATCGCAGGATATATAAATTCTCACTATAATGAAAATATCACTCTGGAAATTCTGAGTGAGCATTTTGACTTAAACCCTTCCTATCTCTGCCGGTGCTTTAAGAAATTTACCAACTATACCATTATTGAATACATAAACTACGTCAGAATAAAAATTGCCGAAAGAAAGCTTATAAATACCGATGAATCGGTATCGGAAATAGCAAAATCCGTAGGCTTTCCCTCCCAGTCGTATTTTACAAAAACCTTCAGGGCGATGCTTTCCATTACTCCCCTGCAGTATAAGAAAATGAAAAAGCGTAAGCTGGGAGAGTATAATGAAAACTTCTTCTATATTTTTGGTGAAAAAGGAGATATAAGATGATTAAAAAAAACTGCACTCCCGGAGAAAGCATAATAAGCGGTATGCTTAGCTTTGCCGAGCCCGATGCACTTTATAACGAAACCCATTCTCATTCTCAGACCGAGATAATTATGGTTAAAACGGGGTCAATGGAGCTTCATCTGGAAAATACCCTTCTTGAGTTAACCGAAGGAATGATAATAATTATAAACGGAAACGTGCCTCATTCAGCCATTTTCTCGGAGGACGAATCAAATTATCTTATTTATATTAATTCGCCATATTCCGAAAGCGATGAGGAAAATATTTTTCACTCGGTTCCCTATGCGGTTTTCAGTAAGGGCGATGAGCATTATGAGGAGCTTTCCGAGCTTATTAAAACCACCTGTGAGCATTGCGAAAAGCATCCTACAAGAAGTGCTCTCAAAGGAGATTTCTATTATTTTCTGGGATTCATGAGAAAAACGGGGATGCTTGATAAAAACGAGCTTCGCTCCTCGGAAAAAATTAAAGATATTATTGAATTTCTGAATAAGGAATATGCCGAGCAGCTTTCAATTGAAGATATTGCAAATAAATTCTTTATGAATCCCACTTATCTTTGCAGAATCTTCAAGCAGGCAACAAATTATACAATTATGCAGTATATTAACCATATCCGCACCAAAAACGCCGAAAAGCTTCTTGCAGGCACGGATATGTCTGTTCTTGATATTTCAAATGCCGTGGGATTTTCATCTCAGCCCTACTTCAATAAAATTTTCAAAAAGTTTACATCCATGACACCTGCAGCTTACCGTCGGTACCATAAAAGCAGAAGATAAGGCAGTTATACTTTGCAATAAAAAAAGACGAAAAATCCAAATCTCAGATTTGATAATTTTTCGTCTTTTTTTATTGTTTTATCTGCAAAAATCAACTTTTTTTCCTTTTATTGGTATAAATAAAGAATAATGTCAAAATAGTGCTGGAATATAGCAAAGATATAAATTGAATATGTTGCGCGTATACCTTATAATTATATATATATCATGGTTTTGCTGATTTTCCAAATTAACAAAACCATGAAAATATAATAAAAGAAAGGTGATTTAAATGGCAAAGAAATTAACAGGTATATGCCTTGCTTTAAGTATTCTTATATCTTTAAGCTTAACCGGTATGGCGTATACTCTGCCCGCCGCGGAGGCAGTAACCGTTATTCAGGAAGACGGCATTTATACAGTTGAGGTTTCAAATTCCGTGTATGCCAATGCTTATGTATCCGTAACAGCTGTTGCCAACGGCAATACTATTCCTGAAAGCATGACAGATGAAAGCATAGCTTATTTCAGCGAAAAGACTGCTGATGCAAACGGCAGGGCAACCTTTACGTTTGAGCCTAAAGAAGGATTTGATAATAAAAAAGGCTTATACGTGGCAGTTTCAACCGACAGAGGCGTTGATACGGTGATTGCAAAAGCAGAATATAGTGTTAAAAGCATCAATTCACCTCACGGCAGAGTTACCCCGGCGCAGGATATTATTTATGAGGGCGACACAGTAAGCTTTCAGATAAAATCAGATTACGGATACATTGCAACCGGAGTTTCGGTTACGGGCGGCGAGCTTTCAGACAGTAATGAAGGCGGATTTATCGTAACAAACATTACAAACAACCTTGATATTACGGTTAACTACAGCGTTGCAGCGGCAGAAACGGGAGAAGTAACCGTATTTAATTCCCCCATTGCTCCCGCTGAATTCAAAGCGCAGTTCGGCGAAGATATTACAATAGATGCAATGAGTGCAAAATATGCGGCGGTTATTTTCTCGAAGGTTTCTTCTCCTTTATATGAATGCGGAGTTGTATATTCAAAATCCAATACCGATCCGGTTGTTAACGGAGACGGATGTATTGTGAAAGCTTCAGAAAACATCGGCTCGGTCGGTGAATACGGAATTTATCTCTATTCCGATTCAGCAGACGAAGATACATATTACGTTAAGCCATATGTTAAATCAGGTGATGAATATACATACGGAAACGTAGCAACGTTCAACTTAAAAGAAGTGGAATAGGAGGAAGAAAAATGAAAAAAATCTTATCTTTATTACTCTCAGCATCAGTAATGCTTTCAGCTTTTTCATTTGTTATGCCGGCATATGCATCAACCGAAGCTGAACCGCTTATAAATTACATTTATGAAAATGATTTTTCAGATATTACAGATGCCAAAGACTACCGTCACAGTACCAGTATTTCAAGCATGATTTCGATTTATGACAGCACAACGGAAACCCTGGCATCAGGCTATGAACTGACAAATGACGGCACTTTGAAAATAACAAAAGCCGGTGAATATTCAGGTCTGAAAATAAAAGGCAAGGATGCGGAGGGCAATATTCCGAAGCTTGTATTAAGCTACAGAATCAAGCCCCTCTTCACGAGAAATGATGCTTATTACCATGCAACAGTTAAAGATGAAAACGGAACCAGTAATATAGCTTTATATAACTATACCGGCAACGGCGGAAGAGGTATTTATGCCGGTATGACCTCCGGAAGGGCATGGGAAGCCGGCAACAAGGTGCTTGATGTTGCTTCCTTTGACGGTTCAACCTGGTATGATATCACAATTGTTTACGATAATGATTCTTCCAAATACAACAACAGAGATATCTATATAAACGGCGAATACAAGGGAACCTTTGCAACCTTGTCGTCATCTGCTCTTGCAGGCTATAACTATGCCTACACAGGCGATGTTAATATCTGCAACTATTTCAACCCCAAAACAGGAGACTATATA
>JAZQFU010000175.1:0-2011 GCA_045539675.1 Clostridia bacterium
TACCTTATTCATATGGCATCTGAAGTAGAAACTTCAGTAAACATCTTATTTTATTCCTTTTCTTGCGGTCTGGACTATTTTTACATCCCCTTTAAAACTTATTCTGCGTATTCCACAATTATTGCAGGTCTTGATGATACCGTACCGCTTTCTTTTGAAAGATAAGTATTTGTTGCCGTTGTTTTTCCTATCATCAGAGTTACGGTATCAATATTACCGTTTACGCAACCTTTAACATAATCCGTAATATCAATCTTATTCGCTGCATTTTTGGTAAGAGTTGCCAATGCAACGGGAGCTGAGATATCATAGGTATAGTTCTTATTTGTTACGGACATTTCATCCCAGTCGGAAGATACTGCATAAATATTTACATCCGCTGCATTAAGCACGCTTCCCGTATTAAGCTTAAGATATACCTTTGAGAGCTTATCTGCATTTTCAATTCCCGATATATCAAACTTCAAAAGTGAATAGATAGAGGTTGTAGTATAAAGGGGATCAACACCGCCCTGATTGGTTCCTCTTACGTCCGCATCAGCAGTAACGGGAATATAGTTGGGGTGATAATAGTGAACAGTATAGGTTTTGGTTGTTACACCGTCTTTTGCGGTTACCTCAACTATGATATTTGCACTTCTGTGAGCTGAGTTTTCAGCATTGAAGAAATACTCATATTTAACGATTGCGGAAGCCTCAGGATTTTCACAGGTTGTTACTATCTTCATATCGGTTGTTGAGCCTGTATTTGCCAGAAGCTCGCTATCCTTTGCAACAACATAATAATCGGTTACATTCTTATCAAAGCCTTCAAGCTCTTTTCCGCGAATGGAAAGAGAAGAAAGATTTGCATTGAAAAGAGTTTCATCTACAGGATAGGTTATATTAATTACCGGTCTCCTTGAAGGCTGGGCTGCTTCCTTGGAGCAGAAGGTCTGAGTCTGATCTCCCGAGATAACAATATTCATAAACTTCTGATTTGCTGAGATACAGTCATTAAGATATTCTGTTATATCAACCTCAAGAGCTCCCGCCTTGGCAGCTGTGGTATAAGTTGCAATCTGACTTCCCACGGAAGGCGCGGAAGAAGAAAGCATGGTATCTTCATCCCAGTCAAGATCGCTTGCACCGTAAAATACAAGGCTAACTGCTCTATCCATGGTCTGATAAAGCTTTAATTTTGCTTCTGCAACCTCGGAAAGCTTTTCAATATTGAATTTAATAACAGGCTTTATTCCCGAAGCAGTGGTATATATAAGCTCATAGGAGCCCTGAACATTATTGGAAATACTGCTCCTTATATCACTGTCTGCATCAGCAGGAATGTATTCGGGATTCCAGCAATGAACAATGTATTTTTTCTTTTCATTACCGGATTTTGAAGTTACGTTAATAACTATATTACCTGAAAGCACCTTACCCGTTGAATCGGATACGTACTCCCACTTTGTTTCGGCTGTTGCACCGTTAACGGCAGTCACAGCTTCAACCACGGGCGTGGTTGCACTTAATGAATATTCCGTTCCGTCTATTTTTCCTTCCGAAACGGTCATATGATAGTCAGTTACAGTCGGTTCAAATCCTTCAACTTCAACTCCGCTTACTTTAAGAGAAGAAAGAGTTGCATCGTTAATGGCATTGCTGTACTCAACGAGCACGTGAGGTCTGTAGCTTGCAGTTGGATTCTCCTTGCTGCAAAGAACCATTGTAGAATCAGATTTTATGATTATATTCATAAATTTCTGACCCCTGGAAACGCACTCCTTAAGATATCCGGAAATATCCACACCGAATTCAGTCTTTGTGTCCTCAGCGGTTGCAGAATGAGTTGCAAAAGCATCACCGATTATCACGGGAGCATCATTCTTAAGCATTGTATCTTCTTCCCAATCTGAGGCATCAGCCCTGAAGAAGGAAAGATTGCCTGCTCTTGTTTTGCTGTTTTTGCAAAGCTTTAATACCGCGTTTTCAACGTCTTCAATTCCTGTTATATCAAATTTTAAAACAGTAT
>JAZQFU010000176.1:0-2446 GCA_045539675.1 Clostridia bacterium
ATACCGGAAGCAACTGACTTATTCTATGATTGTATACGGTTGACTGTATAGGGTATTCCTTTTGTTCCAGATATTTTACTTTTTTATAGCTTCTCTGACTTAACGTAGGCGACATCAGGTTAAGATCAAATAATTCATTGCATATATTTGATGCTGCTTCTCTCATAATTTGTTCATCACAGCTTGTTCCGTAGTGAGAAGGGAAAAACTGACACTGTCTGTAAAGTCTTGCATATGCCTGTGCGGCTAACCAATGCTGCTGTGATAAATCCGAAAATCCGAAAAAATAGTCTATCAGCTGCGCCGTTGTTGCAACTAAAGACAACAGAATAGGAACTGCATATTTATATACCTCGTTTTTGAATTCCAGTTCGGGTATTATAATAGAGCAGAAAATTACAAGGCAAAACAATGAAATTATCTGCAACAGGTTTAACACCTTGCTGATGGAATCATAAAACTTATGTTCAACAAAATGCTGAGCCCTGTTATAATCACAGTCCTTTGTGTGTTCGAGAATTTCATTTGTTAGCTGTATTTTATTATTCATAGTCAGCCTCCTAATTTGATTGTACCATCTTAATTATAGCATATTTTTCCTATATTTCAACCGGATTGTAAAATAAAAGAGAGATTTGCCTGAGTATGTCATATTCTAGCGCCGAATACATTGGCGCTTCGCAGTTGTAATATAAAAAGAGCTGAGAAAATCTCAGCTCCGTTAATCTTTATTATACAAGCTTGGTGGGGTCAACAACATATGTACCCATTGCAATTTTGATTAAATCAATAAGAGCAAATATAGCACCGATTCCGCAGCAGAAGCTCATAATAATACGGAATATTCCCTTTTTGGATTCGCCCATCATAAAGTTATGGATTCCCAGACCGCCTAAGAATAAGCAAACAAGAATCATAACAATCTTATCCTGCCCGTTAAGATAATCTCCGCTTGCGCCTGCTTTTTTGAAAGCAACTCCGCAATTCATACATACATCTGCATTTTCGGGAACCGGATTGCCGCAGTTAGCACAGTAGGAAGTGCCTTTACCAACCTTGACTCCGCATTTTATACAGATGGCCTGGTTTTCATTCATTTCAACGCCGCAATTTCTGCAATACATAAAAAAACCTCCATTCATCTTTTATATAATGTTAACATATTGTTCATAATTTGTCAACAAATTTCTGTAGTAATATATAAAAATCCACAAATTCCGATAAGAAATTTGTGGATTTTATAATATTACTTAAGTGCTTCTTCAACCTTCTTAAGCATTTCCTCGTATTTAACTTTTTTAGCCTTTTCTTCTTCGATAAGCTTTGCGGGAGCCTTGGAAACAAATCCCTGATTTGCAAGCTTTCCGTCAACTCTTTTGATTTCGCTTAAGATTCTTTCCTTTTCCTTTAAGAGTCTTTCTCTTTCTTTTTCAAGGTCAACAAGCTCTCCCAAGGGGATGAGAATCTGTGCGCCTTCACATACAACCGAAACCGCATTTTCAACGGTGAAGTCGGCATCTGCCATAATAACCTCGGAGGCGCCTGCAAGCTTCATAAAGAATTCTGCGCCGCTTTCGAATGCCGCCCTCTTTTCGGTGATGATATACATCTTTGATTTCTTTGAAACGGGAACGTTCATTTCGGTTCTTGTATTTCTTACTGCCTTGATTGCGGCAATAACAAGCTCAGTTTCCTCTTCCTCTGCGGTAAATTCAAATGCCTTGTTATATTCAGGCCACTTTGAAAGCATTATGCTTCCTTCGGGAACGGGGAGAGAGGAATAAATCTCTTCGGTTATGAAGGGCATAAAGGGGTGGAGGAGCTTTAAGGTTTCGGAAAGAACGAATGCAAGCACGTGCTGAGCTGCAACTCCGCTTTCCTCCTTGGCATAAAGACGCATTTTGATAAGCTCGATATACCAGTCGCAAAGCACATCCCAGATAAAGTCATAAAGCTTTGCAACAGCCATTCCAAGCTCGAATTTATCTAAGTTTTCGGTAACCTCTGCTACCAGCTTGTTGAATTTGGATAAAATCCATTTATCTACAGCTTCGATATTTTCGGGAATCTCGATTTTTTCAATATCAAGGTTCATAAGTGCGAAACGTGAAGCATTCCAGATTTTATTTGCAAAGTTACGGCTTGCTTCAACTCCGGGAGCTCCTACGATTTTGTTAACCTCGGGATTGGGATTCTTGCCCTTTTCCACGGGGGGATCATAGGTTACGGGGAATCTCATATCGTTACCCGGTGCAACTCCCGTAACGAGAGTGAATCTTAATGCATCCGCACCGTACATATCAATAATCTGGAGAGGATCAACGCCGTTGCCCTTGGATTTAGACATCTTCTCACCGTTTCCGTCACGAACGAGACCGTGAATGAAAACGTGCTTGAAGGGAGCCTTGCCCGTATGCTCGCAGGCGGAGAAAATCATTCTGGAAAC
>JAZQFU010000177.1:0-15039 GCA_045539675.1 Clostridia bacterium
GTAGCACCGCCGACTCTTCTGGCTTTAACCTCTAAGAGAGGCATAATGTTATTCATAGCTTCGCCGAAAACTTCGAGAGCGTCTTTACCGGTCTTCTCCTTAACGATTTCAAATGCATCGTAAACAATCTGCTGAGCTACACCCTTCTTACCGTCTAACATAATATTATTGATAAGCTTTGTAACCACCTTGTTGTTGTATAAAGGATCAGGTAATACGTCTCTTTTTGCAGTATTTCCTTTTCTTGGCACTTTACTTCCCCCTTTCGCGATAATTCATATCACGGGTACTCAACTGCCCGCATGGCAGGCAACTGTCAGCACTTTCGAAATATATATATATTTAAAAGTACTAATCAACCCATAATTTGTTTTGGTTTTCTGATTTACTTTGGTTTTACTTTGCAGCTTTAGGTCTCTTTGCACCGTACTTGGATCTCGCCTGGTTACGGTTAGCAACACCCTGAGTATCGAGAGTACCTCTGATGATGTGGTAACGCACACCGGGGAGGTCTTTAACTCTTCCGGCTCTGATAAGCACAACGCTATGCTCCTGCAGGTTGTGACCTATACCGGGGATATAGGAAGAAACTTCGATACCGTTTGTAAGTCTTACTCTGGCAATTTTACGGAGAGCTGAGTTAGGCTTTTTGGGAGTCGTTGTTTTAACGGTTGTACAAACGCCTCTCTTCTGAGGAGAATTCTGATCAACTGTGGTCTTCTTTAAGGTATTGAGTCCCTTTAAGAGAGCAGGTGCAGTAGATTTCTTCTCAAGGCTCTTTCTGCCTTTTCTTACTAACTGGTTAAATGTTGGCATACTTTTCGTTCACCTCCTTGATATAGTATATATATGGTTAGCCTTTAAAAAGGTTAATCCCGAAGTACTACGGCAACAGCCGCACCGATATTTATGCCGCAGGCTCTTCCGAGCTCTTTCATTGTATCGGCATATTCAATTTCAATTTCTTTTTTTTCGCAGGCTTTTTTTATGGGATCACTGAGCTTCGTCTCTGCATCCCTTGCCAGAAACACTTTTTTAACCTTGCCGCTTTCAACAGCTCTGACTGACTGCTTGAAGCCTATCAGTTTGCTCTGCGTCTGCAATTCAGTTAACATATTTCCTCGCTCCACGGTCAAAAAGGACCGATTTCTCATAGCCCCTCGCCGTATTATAACTGTATTTTCACAATTTGTCAATACTTTTTTAATACGGCAAGGAGAAGTTTTTATATTTTAGTGATTATTTTTATGTTTTTTGCGGAAAACTAAGGCATTTTAACCGATAATTCCGCCGTCTGCGCTTACTTTGTAGCCCAGATTCTTATACATCTGCATTCCGGTTCCTGCAGGAATCAGCTTACCGATGATAACATTTTCTTTAAGACCGATAAGAGGATCGGATTTTCCCTTGATTGCAGCTTCGGTAAGAACTCTTGTGGTTTCCTGGAAGGAAGCGGCAGAAAGGAAGGAATCGGTTGCAAGAGAAGCCTTGGTGATACCGAGAAGAACAACGTTTCCTTTTGCGGGAGCCTTGCCTTCAGCTTCAAGCATGTTATTCTGCTCTTCAAACTCGAGGCAGTCAACCATTGTACCGGTAAGGAAGGTTGAATCTCCGGATTCCTCAACTCTTATCTTTCTCATCATCTGTCTTACGATAACCTCAATGTGTTTATCGTTGATATCAACACCCTGCATTCTGTAAACCTTCTGAACTTCTCTTATGAGATAGTCCCATACAGCCTTGGGTCCGAGAATTCTTAAAATATCGTGGGGATATACCGAACCGTCGGTGATTTCTCCGCCGGCAGCAATTGTATCTCCGTCTGATACCTTGATTCTTGCATCGTAGGATATAGCGTAGGTTACGGAATCGCCGTCATCATTTGTGATGGTGATTTCTCTCTTCTTGGTTGCCTCGCTTACGGTTACCTTTCCGTCAATATCGGAAATGATTGCCTGTCTCTTGGGACGTCTTGCCTCAAAGAGCTCTTCAACTCTGGGAAGACCCTGAGTGATATCGTCTCCTGCAACACCACCGCTGTGGAAGGTTCTCATGGTAAGCTGTGTACCCGGTTCACCGATGGACTGAGCAGCGATAATACCAACTGCTTCACCAACGTTTACGGGACGTCCGATTGCAAGATTCTTACCGTAGCACTTAGCGCAAACTCCGTGATGAAGCTTACAGTTAAGAACTGAACGGATTTCAACGAGTGTGATTCCTGCGCCCACAACCTTAGCAGCATCCGCTTCATCCATCATCTTATCCTTGGAAACGAGGATTTCTCCTGTTTCGGGATGAATGATATCGTTAACGGGATATCTGCCGAGAAGTCTTTCGTCAAGCTTCTCAAGAAGGGTGTTTCCGTCGGTAATCTGCTTAACGAAGATTCCTTCGGTGGTTCCGCAGTCATCCTGTCTTATGATTATATCCTGAGATACGTCAACAAGTCTTCTGGTAAGGTAACCCGAGTCAGCGGTTCTTAATGCGGTATCGGCAAGACCCTTTCTCGCACCACGGGTGGAGATAAAGTATTCCAATATGTTAAGACCTTCACGGAAGTTAGCCTTGATAGGAATTTCGATTGTTTTACCGGAGGTATTTGCCATAAGTCCACGCATACCTGCCAGCTGTCTGATCTGGTTTACGCTACCACGGGCTCCGGAGTTAGCCATCATAAAGATAGGATTGAATTTGTCAAGGTTGCTCATGAGGGCACCGGTAACCTTATCGGTTGTTTCTGCCCACTGACCGATTACAAGCTCGTATCTTTCTTCATCAGAGATAAGACCTCTCTGGAACTGTCTTGTTATTTGCTGAATGTTCTTTTCAGCTTCTGCAATGAATTCCTTCTTTTCCTTAGGAACAACCATATCGGATACGCTTACGGTAACCGCGCCTCTGGTTGAGAACTTGAAGCCGAGAGATTTAATTTCATCAAGAACAACTGCAGTTTCAGCACTTCCGTGAATCTTGATACAGTTTGCAATGATTTTTCCCAGAGCCTTTTTATCGGCAGGGAAGGTGATTTCAAGGTCATAGAACTTTTCGGGATCGCTTCTGTCTACGAAGCCCAGATCCTGAGGAATGTTTTCATTGAAAATAATCTGACCTACGGTAGCATCTATGAGCTTATGAGTCATAACGCCGTCGATTTCCTTATAATTTCTTACCTTGATAGGTGCGTGGAGACCGACTGCCTTATTATCGTATGCAAGGATTGCTTCACGGAAATCAGCAAATACCTTTCCTGCACCGAATTCATTTTCATCGGTAATGGTAAGATAATAGCTTCCGAGAATCATATCCTGGGTAGGAACGGTAACGGGCTTTCCGTCCTGGGGCTTTAAGAGGTTGTTTGCCGAAAGCATAAGGAATCTTGCTTCAGCCTGAGCCTCTGCCGATAAGGGAACGTGAACAGCCATCTGGTCACCGTCGAAGTCTGCGTTATATGCAGTACAAACAAGGGGATGAAGCTTAAGGGCTCTTCCTTCAACGAGAACGGGTTCAAATGCCTGAATACCCAGTCTGTGAAGGGTAGGAGCACGGTTAAGAAGAACGGGATGCTCTTTGATAACTTCTTCTAAGATATCCCATACTTCATCTCTTACTCTTTCAACCATTCTCTTCGCACTCTTGATGTTATGAGCCTTGCCTCTTTCAACGAGGAGCTTCATAACGAAGGGCTTGAAGAGCTCAAGTGCCATTTCCTTGGGAAGTCCGCACTGATAAATCTTAAGGTTAGGGCCGACAACGATAACCGAACGTCCGGAATAGTCAACACGTTTTCCTAAGAGGTTCTGTCTGAAACGTCCCTGCTTACCTTTAAGAAGATCGGAGAGAGATTTTAAGGGTCTGTTTCCGGGACCGGTAACAGGCTTTCCTCTTCTGCCGTTATCTATTAAAGCGTCTACCGCTTCCTGAAGCATTCTTTTTTCGTTTCTTACGATAATATCGGGAGCCGATAATTCAAGAAGCTTCTTTAAACGGTTGTTTCTGTTTATAACTCTTCTGTATAAGTCGTTGATATCACTTGCCGCAAAACGTCCGCCGTCTAACTGAACCATAGGACGGAGCTCGGGGGGGATAACGGGAATAACATCCATTATCATCCACTCGGGCTTGTTACCGGAGGAACGGAAAGCTTCAACAGCTTCGAGAACCTTTATAAGCTTGCCTTTTTTCTGGCCGCTTGCGGTTTCGAGCTCTTCCTTTAAGCTTACGGAGAGTGCATCGAGGTCAATCTTTGAAAGCAGCTCTTTAATTGCAGCAGCTCCCATATCAGCCTTGAACTTGTTTCCGTATTTTTCTCTTGCTTCTCTGTATTCCTTTTCTGAAAGCACCTGCTTTTCGGAAAGTGAGGTGTTTCCGGCATCTGTAACTATATAGGAAGCAAAGTAAAGAACCTTTTCAAGCACGCGGGGAGTAAGATCAAGAAGAAGACCCATTCTTGAGGGGATTCCCTTGAAGTACCAGATATGTGAAACGGGAGCTGCAAGCTCAATGTGACCCATTCTTTCTCTTCTTACCTTGGAGCGGGTTACTTCAACTCCGCATCGGTCACAGACAACACCCTTGTATCTGATTCTCTTATATTTTCCGCAGTGACATTCCCAGTCCTTCTGGGGTCCGAAAATCTTTTCACAGAAAAGTCCGTCTTTTTCGGGCTTCTGAGTTCTGTAGTTGATTGTTTCGGGTTTTTTAACTTCACCGTAAGACCAGTCTCTGATGCGTTCCGGAGAAGCGAGTCCTATTTTTATGGACTCAAAATTATTGAATTCTATAGTTTTAAGCTGTTCGCTCATTGAGAAATCTCCCTTCGCCGGGGCTAACCATAAGCCCCATACTTTTTAAATCTCCCGCGCTCCCCAACGGAGAGCGCAGGCCTATTTAACCGGATTAGTCGTCGCCGAGAATGTCGTCGATGTTATCGTCATCCTCTTCTTCAGGAATATCTTCTGACTCAAACTCATCTTCGTAGCCGTCTGCATCTTCGGTGTATTCATCGCTTAAAAGCTCGTCATCGTCATCTTCGTCGTCATCATCTAAGGGAAGAGCTTCGCCTTCGGCATACTTAACGAGATCGTCCTCGGTTTCGATTCTTCTGGGAGCAGGCATATCGTCATCGAGGGATTCCATAAGATCGATTTCTTCGTGATTTTCCGCATAAACCTTCATATCGAGACCAAGGCTCTGGAGTTCTTTGATAAGTACCTTGAAGGATTCGGGAATTCCGGGTCTGGGAACGTTTTCGCCCTTAACGATTGCTTCGTAGGTCTTTACACGTCCCACAATATCGTCTGATTTTACGGTAAGGATTTCCTGGAGAGTATATGCCGCACCGTATGCTTCCAGTGCCCAAACTTCCATTTCTCCGAAACGCTGTCCGCCGAACTGCGCCTTACCGCCCAGAGGCTGCTGGGTTACCAGCGAGTAAGGACCGGTGGAACGTGCGTGAATCTTATCGTCAACCAGATGATGAAGCTTAAGCATATACATGATTCCCACGGTTACGCGGTTATCAAATTTTTCACCGGTTCTTCCGTCATAGAGAACGGTCTTTCCGTCTTCATCATATCCTGCTTTTTTAAGTGTTTCAAATATATCGTTCTCGTCTGCTCCGTCAAATACGGGAGTAGCGATTTTCCAGCCTAATGCTCTTGCGGCAAGTCCTAAGTGAACCTCGAGAACCTGACCGATATTCATACGTGAAGGAACGCCCAGGGGGTTAAGAACGATATCAAGAGTGGTACCGTCGGGCAGATAGGGCATATCCTCTTCGGGGAGGATTCTTGAAATAACACCCTTGTTACCGTGACGTCCTGCCATCTTATCACCAACAGAGATTTTTCTCTTCTGGGCGATGTTTACTCTTACTATCATATTGACGCCGGGAGCCATTTCGTCGCCGTTTTCTCTGGTGAATACCTTAACGTCAACAATAATTCCCGATTCGCCGTGAGGAACACGTAAGGAAGTATCTCTTACTTCTCTTGCCTTTTCACCGAAGATTGCTCTTAAGAGTCTTTCTTCGGAGGTAACCTCGGTTTCACCCTTGGGAGAAACCTTACCTACGAGAATATCTCCGCTTCTTACCTCAGCACCGATTCTTATAATACCTCTTTCATCAAGGTCTTTAAGAGCTTCTTCGCCTACGTTGGGGATATCTCTGGTGATTTCTTCGGGTCCGAGCTTTGTATCTCTTGACTCAATTTCATACTTTTCAAGATGAATTGAGGTGAATACGTCTTCTTTAACGATTCTTTCGTTTATTAATATAGCATCCTCGTAGTTATAACCTTCCCAGGTCATAAAGCCGATGAGAATGTTTTTACCGAGAGCAACCTCACCCTGAGAGGTGGAAGGACCGTCAGCAATTACCTGACCCTTCTTAACCTTTTCACCTGCAGAAACGATAGGTCTCTGATTGATGCAGGTGCTCTGGTTGGAACGCTTGAACTTAATAAGGTTATATTTCTTTGCAACTCCCTTATCGGGCTTGATAACAATGCTGTCGCCGCTTACGGACTGAACAACACCGTCAAAGTCGGATAATACTGCAACGCCCGAATCGAGTGCCGCACTGTATTCCATACCTGTTGCAACGATAGGCGAATCTGCAGTAAGAAGGGGAACCGCCTGACGCTGCATGTTGGAGCCCATGAGTGCACGGTTAGCATCGTCGTTTTCAAGGAAGGGAATCATTGCTGTTGCAACCGAAACAACCTGCTTGGGCGAAACGTCCATATAATCGGTTTTCGAGGGATGAATTTCAAGGAATTCGTCCTTGTATCTTGCGGTAACAACATCCTTAATGAAGTGACCTTCCTCATCAAGGGGCTCATTTGCCTGAGCGATAATGTATTTATCTTCGATGTCAGCTGTCATATAAACAACTTCATCGGTAACTTTGCAGTTTTCCTTGTCAACCTTACGGTAAGGAGATTCCATAAAGCCGTACTGATTGACTCTTGCGTAAGTTGAAAGTGAGCCTATAAGACCGATGTTAGGTCCTTCAGGAGACTCGATAGGACACATTCTTCCGTAATGGGAGTGGTGAACGTCTCGAACCTCGAATCCGGCACGGTCTCTGGAAAGACCGCCGGGGCCCAGAGCAGAAAGTCTTCTCTTATGAGTAAGCTCTGCAAGGGGGTTGGTCTGATCCATAAACTGTGAAAGCTGTGAATTTCCGAAGAATTCCTTAACAGCCGCAACAACGGGACGGATATTAATGAGAGCCTGGGGATTAATCATATCCATATCCTGCTGGATTGTCATTCTTTCTCTTACTACTCTTTCCATTCTTGCAAGACCGACTCTTACCTGATTCTGTAAAAGCTCGCCTACCGAACGGAGTCTTCTGTTTCCTAAATGGTCAATATCATCAGTATTGCCGATTCCGTGGAAAAGGGTGATAAAGTAGTTAAGTGAACCTACGATATCTTCAACTGTGATGTTTTTGGGCATAAGAAGCTCTTTTTTGAAATGAAGCTCCTCAATTATATCTTCCTCCGGCTTACCCTCAGCAGCTTCGAGGATTTCGCAAAGAACGGAGTATTTAACTTTTTCATTAATGATATTCTTGTCTATTTTAAGATCGGTAACATAGCTGATGTCAACGGTATCGTTGGAAAGAATTCTTACCACGCTTCCGTCGTCCATTCTGATATGAAGCATATTAACGGGAGAAGCATCAATGGTTTCGCAGATGCTTTCTGTGATAACCTCTCCTGCCGCAAGGATTATTTCACCTGTAAGGGGGCAGATAATATCTTCATCTGTTACCCTTCCGATAACACGGTTCGCAAATGCAAGCTTCTGATTGAACTTGAATCTTCCCACTCTTCCGAGATCGTATCTTCTGGGATCGAAGAAGAGATTGTGAAGAAGGGTATGCGCACTGTCTACTGAAGGGGGTTCATCGGGTCTTAAGCGCTTATAAACCTCAAGAAGACCGTCTTCGTGGTTTTCTGCTCCGTCTTTTTCAAGAGTTGAAATGAGAAGAGCATCATCGCCTAAGAGATCTCTGATTTCCTGGTTTGTGCCGAAGCCTAAGGCTCTTAAGAAAACAGTAGCGGGGATTTTTCTTGTACGGTCGATTTTAACGCTGAAGGTATCTCCCGGATCTGTTTCCATTTCAATCCACGCACCTCTGTTGGGGATAACCGTGGATGAGAAAAGCTCACGACCTGACTTATCTCTTTCCATTCCGTAATATATACCGGGGGAACGGACAAGCTGGCTGACGATTACTCGCTCAGCACCGTTTATAACGAAGGTACCTGAATCGGTCATAAGAGGGAAATCGCCCATAAAGATTTCCTGCTCCTTAGCTTCGCTGGTTTCTTTGTTGATAAGTCTTACCTTTACTCTTAAAGGAACTGCATACGTCGTTTCGCGGATTTTCGATTCCGCTACCGAATATTTGGGCTCGTCATCAAAGCTGAAGTCAACAAACTCCAGAACGTATTTATCCATATGATCGACGATAGGAGATATGTTTTCCAATACCTCTTTCATGCCTTCTGTTCTGAACCATTCGTAAGAATCCTTCTGCACCTCAATAAGATTGGGAGGAGCAAGAACTTCGTTGATTCTCGAAAAATTCATCCTCTGCGTTTTCCCGTAAGAAACCGGATGCACCACATTTATCACCTCATAAAAAATTTAGGTTTTCACCTTGTAAATCAGCCTGAATCAGCGACTGAGTGTCTCGGGCACGACAAAAACGGGGATAATTCCCCATTTAAACGTCCTATTAATATATCACAGATATTTAAAGGTGTCAAGGGTATTTC
Organism: Clostridia bacterium; assembly: GCA_045539675.1. Classification (GTDB taxonomy): domain Bacteria; phylum Bacillota; class Clostridia; order UMGS1840; family HGM11507; genus JAZQFU01. The sequence continues at coordinate 8,799 of JAZQFU010000177.1, forward strand.
TGCAAAAATTTCAAGAAATTTCATAAAAAATATGGCTGAATGATGAAATTAATCATATTCAGCCATAAAAGATTGGTTATTTATACGTCTTGACAGGTTTTTGCATTCCCTATATATAATAAGGAATGCTTTTTATAAAATTGTATATTCGGGAAATTCATAGTGAAGACGTGTGCCCGTATCTGTTCCGGGGGGAAGAAGCGCAAGAGCGATGAAAAGCTCGTTTCCTTCTTCATCCGTAAGATATGCGTATTCGCCTTCAATTTTTGTTACAACATAATTTTTAGGTTCCATATTAACCTCCGATATATCTGAAACGGGGAATAAGCTTTCCCTCTCTTTCAACCTGCTCAGTCCACATGGAAAGAGGGCGCACCCAGATTCCGAATTCGCCGTAGAGTGCTTTGTAAACAACCATTTTCTCAAGGGTCTCGGAATGGGTTGCAATTTCTAAAAGCTCATATCTGTTTCCTTTGAAATGCTCGTATATCCCTTTTTTTATTTCCATTATTTTTTCTCCTTAAGAATATGTGCATCCAGCTTTGAATACATAAATCTCTGACTCTTGTAAAGTCCGCTGCAGCCGGACATCATATAGCTTACGGCACAGACCGGTGCAAGCAAAAGTATTGAATCCTGACCGAATACCTCAAGTGCAAGAATAAGTGATGCAATGGGGCAGTTTACCGCTCCGCAGAACAGTGCAACAAAGCCTGCCGCCGCAGAAAATGAAGGATCAAGTCCTAAAATGCTTCCTGCAACACAGCCGAAGGTTGAACCGATGAAGAAGGAAGGAACTATTTCTCCTCCCTTGAAGCCTGCGGCAATTGTTACGGCGGTAAAGAGAATTTTTATAATAAATGCTTCGGGACGTGCCTCGCCTGAGATCGCTCTTGCTATAACATCCATTCCTGCTCCGTTATAATCGTAGGTGTTGAGAAAAAGTGTTGCAAGAACTATTATAATACCGCCTGTAAAGGTTCTTAAATATTTATTCTTAAGGTACTTTTCACCAAGCTTTTCGGTGAAATGAATGGTTTTGCAGAAAAGTATACTGACAAGTGCGCAAAGTAATGCAAGCACAAGAGTTTTTCCGAATGTAAATGGGGTTAAAGTAACTGTATTGACTGCAAAACGTACGGGGGAAATTCCGAAGAGCCCTGCAACGCCGTATGCAGTAATTGCTGAAATTACCGATGGAACAAGTCCTGCATGGAAGATAACTCCCACGAATACAACCTCAAGGGCAAAAACAGCGGCGGTTAACGGTGTTCCGAAAAGTGCGGCAAATACTCCGCTCATACCCGACATAACGATAATATGCATATCGTATTTATTAAGCTTCAGAAGTTTTCCTGTATTGTAGCCGATGCTTCCGCCAAGCTGAAGCGCCGCACCTTCTCTTCCGGCAGAGCCGCCGAAGAGATGGGTTATGACCGTGCTTATGAAAATAAGGGGTGCCATAACTATGGGAACCTTTTCATCGGATTTTACTGCTTCAAGCACTCTGTTTGTATCTATTGCTCCCTGATTCTTTGCAAGAGAATAGATAAAAACAATCAGAAGCCCCGCAAGGGGCAGAAACAGTATAATCCAGGGGGATTCCGTACGGAATTCGGTTGCAAGGTCAACGGCAATATGGAAGATGCTTCCGACTATTCCGCTTATACCGCCGATTATCACCGAAATAATAACCCATTTAAGAAAAGCCTTTATATATTCAAATGCTGATTTTACCGTTTCCATTTAAATCATTCCTTATCGGCTTTTCCTGCCATTTCGAGCTTATCCTTACGTCTGTTTTTAACGTGATCGGGCATAGGCTTGATATCTCCCGCTGCCTGAAGTGCCTGTCTGGTAAGGAGTGGGCCGACGAGCTCATAAACGAGAACAGCAAAAAGAGTAATGTTTCTGATTAATGCACCCTGACCCTGCATTTCGGGAGTTGATGCGGCAATTGCACACATTCCCAGAGCAACTCCGGCCTGAGGGAACAAGGTTATTCCGAGGTATTTACAGGTTGAAGGAGTACATTTTGTTGCTTTTGCGCTTACGAGAGTACCGAAGTACTTTCCGAGGCAACGGAAAATGATATATACCATTCCGATTACAACTATTGCCCAGTCTCCGAATACCGAAAGCTCAAGCTCTGCACCGCTGATAACGAAGAAAAGTGCGAAGAGGGGAGAAGTCCAGCGGTCAGCCTTTTCCATAATATCGTGGGAAAGAGGACAGATGTTGCAGAATATTGTTCCCATCATCATACATACGAGAAGCGAAGAGAAGCTTATATGTACGGGTCCGATATGGAAATCCATCATCGAAAGTGCAACGGTAATGAATACGAATGCAATAGACATATTAAGACGGTTTGTATTTGAATTGAACATTTTTTCAAGCTGGGTAAGAATCCAGCCCATTACCGAGCCGAGAATGAGAGAGCAAAGAATTTCAACAATAGGATTTACTATTATTGAAACAAGGTCAACCGCTCCGGCAATAAGGGATTTTGCAATTCCGAAGGAAACTGCAAAAACGATAAGTCCTACTGCATCGTCAAGAGCAACAATGGGAAGAAGAAGGTCGGTAAGGGGTCCTTTTGCCTTATACTGGCGCACAACCATAAGGGTTGCCGCCGGTGCTGTTGCCGTTGCGATGGCACCCAGGGTAAGAATCTGGGGAACCGAGATTTTACCGGGCATTATAAGATAAACACCGAAAAGTGCAAGATCAACAAGAATTGTTGCGGCAATTGCCTGAAAAATACCTATAACAAATGCCTGCTTTCCGGTTTTCTTAAGATCCTCAAGCACGAATTCGCTTCCTATTGAAAAAGCAATGAAGCCGAGGGCTACCTCTGAAATAAGGGAAAGCTTGCTCACGGATTCGCCTGTGGGAAAACCGAGACCGTCAATTCCCAAAGCACCTATGCAGTAGGGACCTATGAGAACGCCGGCAATAAGGTATGCGGTTACGGCAGGAAGCTTAAAGGGCTTGAAAAGTCTTGTCATAAGAAGTCCTGCAAGAAGAGCAACCGAAACTGAAAGTAAAGTACTCATTTAAATTCCTTCTTTCTGTAAATGCGGAAAAACCCGGAGTTTTTCCGGACTGTTTTTTTGCGAACCTATGTATTATAGCATTGAAAAACCGATTTGTCAAATAAAAAACAATTAATTTTACTGTCGGTTGACAACAAGTATATTTCGTGGTAGAATTATGTTGAAAATTTTCGGAGGAAAAAATGAGTAAAAATTATAAAGGAACCGTAACAGCCTGTGCCATTGCGGCGATGGTTCAGGCTCTGGTAATCAACTTCGTACCGCTTTTGTATTTACATTTTCATAATTTTTACGGAGTCTCTCTGGGAAGGATATCTCTGCTTATAAGCTTTTCATTTTTTATTCAGCTTACGGTGGATGTGACCTCTCTTAAGTTTCTTAAGGCTTTTGGATACAGAATCTGCGGAGCCATAGGTCAGCTTGTTTCCTTTCTGGGGCTTATTCTTCTTTCGGTTGTACCCCGGCTGCCCTTTGATTTTTTTACAGGGCTTCTTATTGCTACGGTGTTTTATTCTCTGGGTGGGGGTCTTGTTGAAGTAGTAAACGGGCCTGTTGTTGAGGGGTGCCCTTTTGAAAATAAGGAAAAGGTTATGAGCTTTGTTCATTCCTTTTATTGCTGGGGGCAGGTTCTGGTGGTAATTCTTTCCACCCTCGGATTTTTATTGCTTGGTCTTGAAAAATGGCAGATAATCAGCGTTTTCTGGTCGGTTATTCCCCTTTTTAATTTCTTTTTGTTCCTTAAGGTGCCCGTAAATGCCCTGGAGGGAGAAAGAAATAATATGAAAATTAAGGAGCTTATCTGCTCGGATATATTTATTGCCTTTGTTATTATTATGATTTGTGCTGCTGCGGCGGAGCAGGCAATGAGTCAATGGGCTTCAGCCTTTGCTGAATCAGGGCTCAGGGTTTCAAAAACTGTGGGAGATCTTGCGGGGCCCTGCCTTTTTGCGGCTCTTATGGGCGTTGCACGTAGCCTTTATTCGGGATACAGGGGAAAAATCCCCCTTATATATTTTTTAGGTGCAAGTGCGGGGCTTTGCGTTATCGGATTTATGATGGCAACCCTTACCGGTAATGCGGTTATAGGACTTGCGGGATGCGGCATAACAGGCTTTGCCGTGGGCATAATGTGGCCGGGAACCATAAGCGGATGTGCGCAAAGGTTACCGGGCGGCGGAGAAAAAATGTTTTCCCTTCTCGCATTAAGCGGAGATATGGGGTGTATTCTTGGCCCTGCGCTTGTAGGCTTTGTATCGGAAAAAAACGGCGGGCTTTCATCGGGACTCCTTTCGGGAGCAGTTTTTCCCGCAGTTATGATTTTTGCAGTATTATATATTATTAAAAAGGAAAAGAGAGTATGAATTTTCAGAAGGCAGAAAAAAAGCATATTGATGAAATAATGAAAATATATGAGGATGCCGTTTTGTATATGAGGGCAAACGGAAATCACGTTCAATGGAAAAACGGATACCCCGGAAGAGAGCTTGTGCTTTCCGATATAGAGAGGGAGCGGGTTTTCATATATACGGACGGTGAAAAAATCGGAGCGGTATTCTGCCTTGATTACGACGGAGATCCATTATATGAAACCATAACAGGCGGAAAATGGCTTAATAACGAGCCCTACGTTATTGTAAGGCGTATTGCTGTTTCTCCCGAAATGCATCACAGGGGAATATCTTCAGAGTGCTTTGACTTCACCTTAAGGGATGCAAGAAAGCGTAAGGTATTTGATATCCGCCTTATTACCCATGAGGATAATACGGCAATGCTTAAGGCAATGGGAAAATTCGGTTTCAAATACTGCGGTCTTATTGACCTTAAAGACGGACATCCGAGAAGAGCATATCAGTTTTCAACCGGATACTGTCATCTTTGCAGTCTTGTATACTGAGGTGGGTTAATATGAAAAGAGCTTTATTAATTTTCCTTGCCATTCTTTTTCTGCTTTCCGGATGTTATAATCCTGATATTGTAAACTATCCTTCGACGGGACTGGAAATTAATTTTATAGATGTGGGGCAGGCGGATGCTACTTTGATTATCTGTGACGGAAAAACCGTTCTGGTTGACGGTGGTAATTCCGAAGACAGTAACCTTATATATAATCATCTTCAAAAGCTTTCTGTTTCGTACATAGACGTGATTATTTTAACTCATGCAGATGAGGATCACGTGGGAGGGCTTTCAGGAGCTTTATCCTATGCTGATGCAGGAACAATTCTTGCTCCCGAAACCGAAGCGGATACCAGGGCGTATCGGAATTTTAAAGAAAAAGCAGAATCAAGGGGCATAGAAATTGAGCACCCGAAGGCAGGAGAATGCTTTTCATTGGGCGGCGGACTTATTGAAATCTTAGGCCCGGTGCACGAGGATTATTCCGACAGAAATAATACCTCGATAGTATTTAAGCTTACCTACGGTTCAAAAAGCTTCCTCTTTACGGGAGATGCGGAGCAGGAGGCGGAGGGAGATATTCTTGATGCCGGCTTTGATGTTTCGGCAGATGTTTTAAAGGTAGGGCATCACGGAAGCAGAGGCTCAAGCTCATACCGTTTCTTAAGGGAGGTTATGCCCTCCTATGCCGTTATTTCATGCGGAAGGAATAACGATTACGGTCATCCGCACGAGGAGGCGTTAAGCAGACTTACCGATTGCGGAGCCGAAATCTTAAGAACTGATATTTCGGGAGATATAATCTTAACCTGTGACGGAGAAAATATTTCATTTAATACTGCACCGGTAAAGTCCGGCGAAAAGAAAAGCGCAGTATATATAGGAAATAAAAAGTCTAAAATTTTTCATGCCATGGATTGTGATTCGCTTCCGTCATCTGAAAATATCACCGTTTTATTCAGCAGGGAAAAGGCCGTTGAAAAAGGCTATAAGCCCTGTGGGGGTTGTAAACCTTAAAAAAATATTGACTTGTTATGTAAGAAAGTATATAATGTTAAAAAATAAACAATTCTAAGGAGCGTGTGAAAAATGCTTTCAGATATCGAAATAGCTCAGGGTGCGAAAATGCTTCCTATAGCAAAGGTAGCGGAAAAAATCGGAATACCCGAAGAAAACCTTGAATATTACGGAAAATATAAAGCTAAAATTGAGCCTTCATTTATAGAAGGAAAGAAGAGCGGTAAGGACGGTAAGCTTATTCTTGTTACTGCCGTTAATCCTACTCC
>JAZQFU010000178.1:0-14188 GCA_045539675.1 Clostridia bacterium
ACAATTCATCACTTCTTGCGGTTCACTTGCCGAATAATTCTCCAAATCGTTTTCCGTAATTTCAATCGAATAACGGAAAAATTTATCATCTTTTTTTAAATTTCAAATTGCTTATACGGGCAGAATTTTATGCCTTATACGGAGATTAAAATGGGTAAGATTATTGCAGTCGCCAATCAGAAGGGCGGCGTAGGAAAAACAACCACGGCAGTTAATTTAAGTGCCTGCCTTGGACTTGAAGGAAAGAAAATTCTTGTTATAGATGCAGACCCTCAGGGAAATACAACAAGCGGCTTTGGTCTTGATAAGAATTCCTGCGATAAAAACATCTACGGAGTTCTTACGGGAACGGAAAATATTTCCGACTGTATTGTTGCCGCCGAATCGAAAAATATTTCGGTATGCCCCTCAAATATGGATCTTCTCGGTGTTGAGCTTATAATAGACAAGCTTGATAACAAGGAATTTATCTTAAGGGATGCAATTGATGAAATAAAAGATAAATACGATTTTATTTTCATAGATTGCCCTCCTGCACTTAATTATGTTACCATCAACTGCCTTGCGGCGGCAGATTCGGTTCTCATTCCCATTCAGTGCGAATATTTCGCCCTTGAAGGGGTTGCGGATTTAACCAAAAATATTTCATACATAAAGCAGACCATAAATCCCTCAATTCAGATTGAAGGAGTTCTTCTCACTATGTTTGATACAAGAACCAATCTTTCAATGCAGGTGGCGGCAGACGTTAAGGAATGTTTTCCCGGAAAGGTCTATAAGGTTGCCATTCCGAGAAATACAAGACTGGGAGAAGCACCAAGCTACGGACTGCCGGTTATTTATTACGATAAATACTGCAAGGGAACCGAAGCATATAAGCTCCTTGCAGCTGAATTTTTAAAACAGCAAAGGAGGAAAAAATAATGGCGGTCAGAAAGGATATGCAAAGAAGAGGTCTTTCATCCATGATTGATCCCACCATAACCTCTCTTAACGAAAATATTGTATGTGAGCTTGATATAAACAAAATCGAGCCAAACAGAGATCAGCCAAGAAAAAACTTTGATGCCGAAAGACTTGATGCTTTAAAGAATTCAATTGCCGAAATGGGTGTTATTCTTCCCATCATTGTTTCAAAGGCAGATAAAAGCGGATATCACAGAATAATTGCGGGAGAAAGAAGATGGAGAGCATCAAAGCTTGCAGGTCTTAAGAAAATCCCGGTTATTATAAGAGATTATGACGATAAGGCGGCAACCGAGGTCGCATTAATCGAAAATCTTCAGCGTGAGGATCTTGACCCCATTGAAGAAGCAAAGGGATATAAATCCCTCATTGACGGATTTTCCATGACTCAGGAGGAAATAAGCAAAAAGGTGGGTAAGAGCCGTTCCGCAATTACCAATTCCTTAAGACTTCTTAATCTTCCCGACAGTGTTATCGTTCTTCTTATTGAAGGAAAAATAACCAGAGGTCATGCAAGAGCAATACTCGGGGCAGCTTCCTCTGAGGATATGTCTGAAATTGCAAAAATAACCGTCAGAGAGGATTTATCCGTAAGACAGGTTGAAGAGCTTGTTAAAAAATATTCCCGGAAGGGCACCTCTTTACCGAAAAAGAAAAAGAGCGATATGGTAAGCGCTGAGCTTAAATCATGGTCAGAGGGTCTTTCAAAAACTCTGGGAACAAAGGTAAATATAAAGCAGGGCGTTAAAAAGGGAAAAATAGAAATCGAATACTATTCCCCCGAAGACCTCTCAAGAATAATAAATATGATTAAATAAAAAAGGATGATAAAAAATGCTGGACATTAAACTTTTCAGAGACAACACAGATGAATTAAAGGCAAAGCTTGCGAAGAAAAAGGCAGACCTTTCAGATGTTGATAAGGTTACCGAACTTGATATTAAAAGAAGAGAAATAACTTTTAAAAACGAGCAGTTAAAGAGCAAGCAGAATTCCGTTTCAAAGGAAATCCCGAAGCTTAAAAAAGAGGGCGCAGACGTTACTCCCATTTTTGAAGAAATGAAAAAGCTTTCGGAAGAAATAAAAGCAAACGATGCAGAGCTTTCCGCAGTTGAGGAGGAGCTTAATAAAATTATAATGAGAATCCCCAACATTCCCCATGATGATGCTCCCGTAGGAGATACCGATGAGGATAATGTTGAAGTAAGAAAAGTGGGAGAGGTTCCCACCTTTTCCTTCGAGCCCAAGCCCCATTGGGAAATCGGTAAGGCTCTCGATATTTTAGATCCCGAAAGAGCGGCAAAGGTTACCGGCTCACGTTTCCATTTCTATAAAGGTCTCGGCGCAAAGCTTGAAAGAGCTATTATAAACTTCTATCTTGATACCCATTCCGAAAAGGGATATACCGAAATATTCCCTCCCTATATGGTAAACAGAGCTTCATTAACCGGAACAGGTCAGCTTCCTAAATTTGAAGAGGATGCTTTCAGAATTGAAAGCGATGATTACTTCCTTATTCCCACAGCTGAAGTACCCGTTACCAATCTTTACAGAGACGAGATTTTATCCGAAGCTGATCTTCCCATAAAGCACGTTGCTTATTCCGCTTGCTTCAGAAGTGAAGCAGGCTCTGCAGGAAGAGATACAAGAGGACTTATAAGACAGCATCAGTTCAATAAGGTTGAGCTTGTTAAGTTTGCTCATCCCGATAATTCCTATGAAGAGCTTGAAAAGCTTACTGCTGATGCTGAAAACGTTTTAAAGCTTTTAAAGCTCCCCTACCGTGTTGTTAATATTGCTACGGGAGACTTAGGCTTTACAGCAGCTAAAAAATACGATATTGAAGTATGGATGCCCTCTTACGGACGTTATGTTGAAATTTCCTCCTGTTCTAATTTCGAGGATTTCCAGGCAAGAAGAGCTAATATAAAATTCAGAGCTCCCGGAGAAAAGCCCAGGTTTATTCATACCTTGAACGGCTCCGGAGTAGCAATCGGAAGAACCGTTGCGGCTATACTTGAAAACAATCAGAATGAGGACGGAACCGTTAATATTCCCGAGGTTCTTGTTCCTTATATGAAGGGTGAAACATTAATCAAGTAAAAAATATTATGTAAACCAATTCTAAAGGATTTTCCCATAAAACAAAGGTTTAGTTTTCCACCGAATTTGAGGAGTTTTTCAACAATTTCTGTGGAAAACTATTCAAAAACCTTTAATTTAAGCTATTTTCAGAATGTTGATTAACATTTTCAAATAAGTTTACATAATATTTATTTACAATTTTTTGAAAATAAAAAAACCTTTCGCAAGAGAAAAATTTAATAAAAAACTCTCAAACCCTTGATATAGCTGAATTCAAAGTTTTCAACAGATTTAAATGAGGTTTTCCGCATTTTGTGTGGAAAACTCCGTAAACAGGCTTGGTTAAGCCATTTTAAACTGTGAATAAAAAAAACACGGAAAAAATATGAAAAAAATTCACTGTTTTTTCCTTTGAATTTGAAGAAAGGTAAATAAAATAAATGAGTAATGCAGTTGAATTCTGGAATAAGCTTATTGATTTAATAGAAGAAGAAGGTAAGAGAATTTCCCAGTTCGGTTTTGAAACCTGGGTAAAAACGGCAAAGCCTTATTATTATCAGGATGATTTGTTTGTTTTATCTGTTAAAATGGATATAAACAAGGATATGATTCAGAACAGATATATGCCGTTAATCCAGACGGGAGCAGATATGCTCCATAAAGGAAAGCTTACCATTAAAATAGAAACCGAGGATGACTTAAACGATTTATATGCAAAGGAGCAGGCAAGAAAAAATCCTCTCCATAATGAATCCTTTTATAAAAAATCCGGACTTTTCAGAAGATATACCTTTGATAATTTCGTAATAGGAGAATCAAACCGTTTTGCATGGGCAGCTGCAAGAGCTGTTGCGGAAGCACCCGGTACCTGCTACAATCCCCTCTTTTTATACGGATACGTAGGTCTCGGAAAAACCCATCTTATGCATGCAATCGGAAATGAAATAGTAAACGAGCATCCCGATCTTAAGGTTTTATACGTTACCAGCGAGGATTTCGTAATTTCGGTTATTGAATCAATAAGAGATAATAAAGTTAACGAATTAAGAGATAAATACAGAACTCTGGATGTATTAATGATAGATGATATCCAGTTTATAGCAGGAAAAGAAAGATGTCAGGAGGAATTTTTCCATACCTTCAATCATCTTTATAATTCCGGTAAGCATGTTATAATAAGCTCAGACCGTCTTCCAAGCGAAATAACTCAGCTTGATGACCGTCTTAAATCAAGATTCATTGAAGGACTTACCTGTGATATAAAGCAGCCGGATTTTGAAACCAGATGTGCTATCATTAAAAAGAAAATAGAGCAGGATAACCTTAAAATATCCGATGAAATAGTAAATATGATAGCAGAAAGAGTAAAGGCAAATATAAGAGAGCTTGAAGGAGTTTTAACTAAAATAGGTGCATATTCCTCCCTTTCAAATAAGGATGCAACCAAGGATATGGTTTCCGATATAATAAGAGAGATTTCCGGAGGCACTACCACCAAGGTTATGAGTGCAGATACCATTATATATGAGGTAGCAAAATATTATGATATCGATCCTACTCTTTTAAAATCTGCTTCAAGAAAAAAAGAAATTGTTGCCATAAGGCAGATTTGTATGTATGTTTTAAAGGAAGTAACAGATATTTCCCTTCCTAAAATCGGTGAAGCAATGGGTGGAAGGCATCATTCCACCGTTATGTATGCCGAGGAAGAGGTAAGAAAGAAAATGGAAGAGGATGAAGCATATAAGAATAAGGTTAACGATATTATAACTACCATAAAAAATATGCTTTAATGATTCCGGGGGAATCATAATTAAGAATTAGGAATTGGTTTTCTTTATTCACAATTCATTAAATCTTAATTGATACCTTAAAAAGTTTTCCGCAAAGTTATCAGTTATCCACAGTTAATAACTTAATAGAAAATTGTTAATTAAAAAGTTATTAAAGAGTTATTAAATGATAAAATCAAGCAGCCGTAAGGCTTAAAGAAGTTATCAACATATTAACAGTCTCTATAATAAATATTTATTATAATAGTATTTATTAATAAAAGAAATATAAATTAATTTATTATTTATAAAAAGGAATGATTTTATGAAATTCTGTTGTGAAAAGTCAGCACTATTAGAAAACATTAATATTGTGCTCAAGGCAGTTTCGGGAAAATCCACCGTTCCCATTCTTGAAGGTATTTTAATAAATGCTTTACCTGACGGAAGCATAAGTCTTTTGGGAAACGATCTTAAGAATGCAATTGAAGCAAATTTCTCCGGAGACGTAAGAGAGCCCGGAAGCATTGTATTAAATGCAAAGCTTTTTTATGAAATAGTATCAAAGCTTCCCGACGGGGTTATTCTTGTATCATCGGATGCAGCCTTCAGAACCGAAATTCAGCTTGGAATGAGCCGTTTTGAAATATTCGGAATGGATCCTCAGGACTTCCCTACCGTTAATATTGAAGGAAACGAAACTGAGGTTGAGGTAGAGAAGGCAGTTCTTAAAAATTCCATTAAGCAGATTATCTTTTCAATAAGCACGGATGAAAAAAGAATTGCTCTTACCGGTGCGCTTTTCGAAATAGAAGACAATGTGTTTAAAATGGTTTCTGTGGACGGTCACAGACTTTCCTACCGTAAAATAAATATTGAACCCTCCGGTGTTACAGCTTCCTTTATCGTGCCCGGAAAAACCTTATCCGATCTTCTTAAAATAGTAAGCGACGGAGAAGGAAAGGCAAAAATAAGCTTTTCATCAAACAGAGTAAACTTTAAAATAGATAATTTCATACTTTATTCCAATCTTATAGACGGCGACTTCTTTAAATATGAGCAGATTTTACCTGCACAGTGCGACCTTACGGTTATTACCGAAACAAAGGCACTTACCGATGCAATAACAAGAAGCTCTCTTGTTATCACCTCTGATATAAAGAGCCCCTTAAAGCTTGATATAAACGGAGAAGGAATATTCTTTTCAAGCTCCACCAAGCACGGTAAGGCTCAGGATATGTTAACCTGCGAGGTTGAAGGTAATCCCTTATCCATCGGCTTTAACCATAAGTTTCTTATTGATGCTTTAAGAACCTGCGATACAGGTAAAATCAAGCTGGAATTTACTTCTGCTTTAAATCCCCTTGTTATAAAGGGTGTGGACAGAGACGATTTCCTTTATCTTATCCTTCCTCTGAGGCTGAGAAATGAAGGTTAAGAGCCTCCGTCTTAAAAATTTCCGTAACTATGGGGAAGAGGAATTTGTTTTCGATGAAGGAATAAATATCCTCTACGGTGAAAATGCTCAGGGTAAAACCAATGTGGTTGAAGCTCTTTATATGTTTTCCTCCTCCCGTTCTCACAGAGGAGTAAGAGACAGAGAGCTTGTGAGATTCGGTGAAAAGGAAGCGGAGGCAGAGCTTTCATTTTATTCTCAGAACCGTGATCAGTCTGCCCTTATGAAGCTTTTTACCGATAAAAATAAAAAGCTCAGCATAAACGGAATAGATCAAAGATACGTAAAGGCACTTCTGGGTGTATTCGGAAGCGTTATTTTCTCTCCCGAGGATTTAAATCTGATAAAAGAGGGACCCGAGGAAAGAAGAAAGTTTCTGGATACTGATATTTCGCAGATAAGACCCAACTACTACCGTTTTATAAAGGAATTCAGAAAGGTTAATGAGCTTAAAAACAACCTTTTGAAGAATCCCCCCGTAAACGGGGAGCTGCTGGATGTATATAATGAAAAAATTTCAGCCCTTGCGGCGAAGATAACCGTGCACAGGCACCGTTTTGTTGAAGAGCTTTCCGCTCTCACCTCTGCGGCACTTATGTATATTTCGGGAAACAGCGAGCAGGTTGAAATAAAATATAAGCCCGGCTTCGATTTTTCCTACAGCTTAAGCAATAAGGAAATTTACGAAAGCTATAAAAAAGAGTTTGAAAAAGTAAAGGAAGAGGAGCTGAAAAAAGGGGTTTCCTTAATAGGGCCTCACAGAGACGATATAAGCTTCATAATAAACGGCAGGGATGCTAAAATCTATGCCTCCCAGGGTCAGCAGAGGTCTGTTATAACGGCACTCAAGCTTGCCGAGTATGAGTTTATGAAGGGAGTTTTAGGCGAGCCTCCCATACTTCTTCTGGACGATATATTTTCCGAGCTGGATAAAAAAAGGCAGGAAAAGCTTCTGGGCTTTCTAAAAAAGGGTCAGGTAATTATAACCTGTACCGACAGGGATCTTATAGGTAAAATCAAATATCCCTGCAGGCTATTTCAGATAAAGGACGGAAAAATAATCTGATGTTTATTCATTTGGGCGAAAACTGTATGATTAAGAAAAAAGATATCGTGGGAATTTTCGATATTGAAAATACCTCCGTTTCCGCAATAACAAAAAAATTCCTGAATATTGCCGGAAAAAGCGGAGCGGCAGTATATGTCAGCACAGAGCTTCCACGTTCCTTTGTTGTAACAAGGGAACCGGACGGAGAGAAAAACGTATATATAACTGCCCTCTCCTCCTCTACTCTGATAAAAAGATTTAATGAAGATATAATCTGAATTTAATTTCAGACCGAAAGGAATGATACAAATGGAAAATGAAAACCTGGGCTATAATACCGAGGTGACTGAGGTTTATGATGAAACTCAGATACAGGTTCTTGAAGGACTTGAGGCCGTAAGAAAAAGACCGGGTATGTATATCGGTACCACATCTATAAGAGGACTTCACCACCTTGTATATGAAATTGTGGATAACTCCATAGATGAGGCACTTGCCGGATATTGCGACCGTATAACTGTTTCTTTAAATAAGGACGGATCGGTAACCGTTACGGATAACGGACGAGGAATTCCCACGGGTATTCATCCGAAAATGGGAATTTCCACCCTGGAACTTATTTTCACCAAGCTTCATGCCGGCGGTAAGTTCGGCGGAAGCGGATATAAAGTAACAGGCGGACTTCACGGCGTTGGTGCATCTGTTGTTAACGCACTTTCAACCTGGCTTGAGGTTACTGTTTATGACGGTGAGGAAATCAGCTTCTTAAGATTTGAAAAGGGCGTGGCAAAAAAAGGAGTTCAGAAGCTTGGAAAAACCGATAAAAAGGGAACCTCCGTAACCTTCTTTGCTGATCCCGAAATCTTTGAAGAAACCTATTATGATTATGAAACTCTTCTCACAAGATTGAGAGAGCAGGCTTTCTTAAATAAAGGAATCTGCATTGAGTTTACCGATCTGAGAGTTGATGAGCCGATAGTTTCTGAGCTTCACTTTGAAGGCGGAATAAAATCCTTTGTTGAATATCTTAATACCACCGAAAAAAGGGGCGAGGATATTCACGATAATGTTATATATCTTGAAGCCGCAAAGGGTGATACCTATGCGGAAATCGCAATGAAATATACCACGGCTTATTCAGAAAAAATAGTAAGCTTTGCAAATAATATAAGAACCACCGAGGGCGGAATGCATGAAACTGGCTTTAAGGTGGCTTTAACCAGAGTAATAAACGATTATGCAAGAAAAAGAAAGTTTATTAAAGACGATGAATCCCTTACGGGTGAAGACGTAAGAGAAGGTCTTACGGTAGTTATTTCCGTAAAGGTTACCGAGGCTCAGTTTGAGGGTCAGACCAAAACAAAGCTGGGTAACAGCGAGGTAAGAGGAATCGTTGATAATATGATAAGCGAGAAGCTGGATGCCTTCCTTGAGGAAAATCCCGCAATCGGAAAGCTTATTATAGATAAGGCTCTTTTTGCAAACAGAGCAAGACTTGCCGCAAGAAAGGCAAGAGAGCAGACAAGAAAATCCGGGCTGGGCTCAAGCTCACTTCCCGGAAAATTAACCGACTGCATAGTAAAAGACCCCTCTAAAACCGAAATTTATATAGTCGAGGGTGATTCGGCAGGCGGCTCTGCAAAAAACGGCAGAGACAGTAAGTATCAGGCAATTCTCCCCCTCTGGGGTAAAATGCTTAACGTTGAAAAGGTAAGAGCAGACAAGGTATTCGGAAACGATAAGCTGACTCCCGTTATTCAGGCTCTGGGAACGGGAATCGGTGATAACTTCTCTCTTGACGGACTCCGTTACGATAAAATCATAATTATGGCGGATGCCGATGTTGACGGAGCGCATATTCAGACCTTGCTTTTAACCTTCTTCTTCAGATTTATGAGACCTCTTATCGAGGAAGGTCATATTTATCTTGCAAAGCCTCCTCTTTATAAGCTTACCAGAGGAAAAAGAGAGCAGGTTGCATTCAGCGATGAGGAAAGAGACCGCATAAGTGAGGAATTCAAGGGCGGCGATGCAAACGCCAGAGTTGAAATCAGCCGTTACAAGGGTCTCGGTGAAATGGATCCCGAGGAATTATGGGAAACCACCATGGATCCCAAAAACAGAATACTTCTCCGTGTAACCCTGGAGGATGCGGAAAAGGCTTCGGAAATTTTCTCGGTGCTTATGGGAGACGAGGTTGAACCCAGAAGACAGTTCATTGAAGAAAACGCTCAGTATGTTACCAATCTGGACGTGTAAAGGGAGAGAAATATGGCTAAGAAAAGTAAAAAGTATGAGGATTCCCATTTTGAGGAATATCTTGATACCCAAACGATAGTTGATATAGATATAGAAAAAAGAATGAAGGAAGCATTCATTGACTATGCAATGAGTGTTATAGTTGCCCGTGCCCTTCCGGATATAAGAGACGGATTGAAGCCTGTTCACAGAAGAATTCTCTATGCTATGTATGAGGAGCATCTTACTGCGGATAAGCCCTTCTTCAAATCCGCAACCACCGTCGGTAACGTTATCGGTAGATATCATCCCCACGGTGATGCCTCCGCATATGATGCACTTGTGCGTATGGCGCAGGATTTCTCACTTCGTTATACTCTTATTGACGGTCACGGTAACTTCGGTTCGGTGGACGGAGGCCCCCCTGCCGCATACCGATATACCGAAGCAAGAATGAGCAAAATTGCAAATCTTCTTCTTGAAAATATAGATAAAAATACTGTGGATTTTATTCCCAACTTCGATGAAAAAAGAGTTGAGCCCACAGTTTTACCTACAAGAATTCCCACCCTTCTCGTAAACGGAAGCTCGGGTATTGCCGTTGGTATGGCAACAAATATTCCTCCCCATAACCTTACTGAGGTTATTGACGGAGTAATTGCCCAGATAGACGATCCCTATATTTCCGTTGAAGACCTTATGCAGTATATCAAAGGGCCCGACTTCCCAACCAAGGGTATGATTATGGGCAGAAGCGGCATAAGAAGCGCTTATAATACAGGTAAGGGCAGAATTATAGTAAGAGCAAGAACCGAAATTGAAGAAAACAGAGACGGAAGCTATTCAATTATAGTTACCGAGCTCCCCTATCAGGTCAATAAAAAGATGCTGGTTGAATCCATTGCGGATCTTGTTAAGGATAAGAAAATCGAGGGCTTAAGAGATATTGACGACCATTCCTCCGACCGTGTGGGAATCCGTCTTGAAATTTCTCTTAAAAAGGATGTTAATCCCCAGGTTGTACTTAATAAGCTTTATAAGTTCACCAGACTGCAGGATAGCTTCTCGGTAAATATGCTTGCAATCTGCGACGGTAAGCCTCAGATAATGGGACTTAAAGACGTGCTTGCAAATTTCATCAGCTTCCAGGAGGAAATTGTAAGAAGAAGAATTCAGTTCGATCTTGATAAGGCTCTTGCAAGAATGCATATTCTGGAAGGCTTGAAAATTGCCCTTGCAAATATTGATGAGGTTATTGCGGTTATAAGAAGTGCCTATGACGATGCAAAGGAAAAATTAATGGAGCGCTTCGGCTTCTCTGAAATTCAGGCACAGAGCGTTCTTGATATGAAGCTTTCACAGCTCCAGAGACTGAACGGTGAAAAAATTGATAATGAATATAATGAATTAACCCTTAAGGCTGCAGAATACAGAGAGCTTCTTGAAGACGAGCAGAAGCTTCTTGAACAAATCAAGAAGGAGCTTATCGAAATCCGTGATAAATACGGGGATGAAAGACTCACTTCAATTGAACCCGGTATCATAGATATTGAGGATGAAGACCTTATTGACCGTGAAGACGTGGTTATAACCATGACTCATTTCGGATACGTAAAGAGACTTGCAACCGATACTTATCACGCTCAGAGAAGAGGCGGTGTTGGTATTTCAGGTCTTTCCACCAGAGAAGAGGACTTTGTTGAGAATCTTTTTGTAACCTCAACTCACGATTATATTTTATGGTTTACCAACAAGGGAAGAATGCTTAAATTAAAGGGCTATCAGATTCCCGAAGGCTCAAGACATGCCAAGGGAACAGCTATTGTTAACCTTCTTAACCTTGATCCCGATGAAAAGGTTTCAACGGTAATTCCCATAAGCGAATTTTCCGGCGATAAATACCTTACCATGATAACCAAAAAGGGTATTGTTAAGAAAACCTGCCTTGAGGCTTATAACAGCAACAGAAGCGGCGGTATCATAGGCATCAGAATTGATGAGGATGACGAGCTTATAAACGTTTCCTTAACTGAGGGAAATAACGATATTTTAATCTGTACTCATAACGGTATTGCAATAAGATTTTCCGAAACCGATTGCAGACCTCTTGGAAGAGTTTCAAGAGGTGTAAGAGGTATCCGTCTTAAAGAGGGCGATTACGTTGTAGGTGCCTGCATAGCATCCGATGAAGGTGAAATGCTGGTTGTTTCCGAAAACGGTATGGGCAAGAGAACCCGCTTTGATGAATACAGAACCCAGTCCAGAGGCGGCTCGGGAGTTAAAACCTATAAGGTAAGCGAAAAGACCGGAAAAATAGCCGGGGTAAAAACAATTACCGACGATGAAGATATTCTTATTATGACCTCTGAGGGCGTAATTATCAGAACTGCCGCAGAAGGAATCTCTACCCTTTCAAGAGCAACCTCGGGAGTAAGACTTATTAAGCTTAAAGACGGAGTAAAGGTTGTATCGGTTGCTTCTGCCGCAAAGGAAGAAGAGGAAGAAGCCGCTGAAAATTCCGAGGCTGTAACCTCCGGTGAGGAAAATGAATCCTCCGGAAACGAATAAATAAAGGATATCCCCTATGGAACATAAAAATATAAGAGCAATTGTTGTTAAAGAAGCAAAATTCAAAGAGAAGGATAAAATGTATACCTTAATTACCGATTGTATGGGTAAGATTTCGGTATCTGCAAGAGGCATAAGCTCGGTAACCTCAAAGCTTTCGGGCGGAATCGGGCAAAACTGTGTTTCTGAAATTGATATTAAAGACGGAGTTAACGGAGTATACGTTTTAACGGGAGCAAAGAAGGTGCTTTCCTTCGATAAGCTTACTGCGGATTTAGAGGGCTTAAGCTATGCAAACCATATTTTAAGCCTTGCATCCGACCTTTTTCTCCCGGAAGAGCCCTTCCCTGCCCTTTTCAGGCTGGTTGTGAATACTCTTTTCTTAATCAGCGAAAAGAAAAAGGATTATGAGCTTTTAAGAAGCATTTTTGAATTCCGGGCTCTCGGAATCTCGGGCTATGCCCTTGATCTTTCAGGCTGCGGATACTGCGGAAAAAGTGAGGTAACCCATCTTGACGTTAATGAAGGAGTTGCCCTTTGCCTTTCCTGCGGAAAGGAGCATAAGGCAAAGCCTGTATCTGCCCATATTGTTATGGCGTTGATGCATATTATGTATTGCGACGATAAAAATATCTTTTCATTTAAGCTGGGCGATGCACTTATTAAGGAAATGGGTAAAATTTCCGATGATTATGTTAAGAGCTGTATGGAGAAGGAATACCCTTCCCTTGCATATTTAAGAAAAATTCAGCAAAGCTGATAAGGAGGAAAATAAAATGAAATTACCATTAAATGTTGATTTATCGGGAAAGGTTGCAGTTGTTACCGGCGGTGGCGGAATCCTTTGTTCAATTATGGCAAAGGCAATCGCTCAGAGCGGCGCAAAGGTTGCAATCCTTGACCTTCGTGAAGAAGCGGCAGTAAAGGTTGCAGACGAAATAAATGCTGAAGGCGGCGTTGCAATCGGTCTTTCCGCAAACGTGCTTGAAAAGGCAAGCCTTGAAGCGGCTAAGAAGATTATAAACGAAAAGCTTGGCTCCGTTGATATTCTTATTAACGGTGCAGGCGGAAACCACCCCAAGGGAAATACCACAAACGATTACTTCTCAATGGAAGACGTTATGAATCCCGATGTTGTTTCTTTCTATGATCTTGACCCTGCAAACGTTCAGTTTGTATTTAACCTGAATTTTATAGGAACAATGCTTCCCTCTCAGGTATTTTCTGCAGATATGGTTGAAAAGGATGATGCTTCTATCATCAATATGAGCTCTATGAGTGCGTTTTCACCCTTAACCAGAACCTCTGCATATTCTGCGGCTAAAGCGGCAATTTCCAACTTTACTGCATGGCTTGCAACCCATTTCTCAACTACAGGCATCAGAGTAAATGCTCTCGCTCCCGGATTCTTCTTAACAAATCAGAATAAAGACCTCTTAACCAATCCGGACGGAACCTATACTCCCAGAAGTGAAAAAATTATCGCAGGAACTCCCATGAAGAAATTCGGCGTTCCCGAGGATCTTTTAGGCGGACTCCTTTTCCTCTTATCCAAGGATGCTGCAGGCTTTATCACCGGCGTTGTTCTTCCTATCGACGGCGGTTTCAATGCTTATTGCGGAGTGTAAATTGAGGGAATAGGTAATGTATCGGACTCTGTGAGTCCGATGTGATATGTTCCTTGCGGAACGTGATATATTTCCTATGGAAATTCGATATGTACTTCGCACGTGATATGTTGCAGAGCAACGTTAAGGTTGCATCCTTTAGATGCAATTTAAATAATTCTTCGATTTTAATTAGAATAAACAGCGGGTGTGAAATACATCCGCTGTTTATGTTATGGTGATAAATAGGTTTCCGACGGTCAGAGGGAAAAGCCTTTGCAAAGTCCTTTTTGCAGGAGACGGGAGTACGGCTCTGTTGTCTTTGAAAACACGCCATAAAAGGTACGTCAGACTGTCGAATAATTCAAACAGAAAACAACACCATTGAATTTTCAAACTTGCCATAGGTAAATATCAAAATAAATCTGATTAATTTACTGAATATGGG
>JAZQFU010000179.1:0-2197 GCA_045539675.1 Clostridia bacterium
TCATGATTCACCTTTATTCCTCCCATAAAATAATGCTGGGCGGGAACAACGGGAATACATTCGCTGGTAACATCATAATTATTATCCCTGCAATGCTTTACGATATTTGGGAAATGAGCCTCCAGCTCTTCTTCGGAAATGGTGCGAAGATCTTCCCATACAAAATCGGTTCCGTCTTCCTTCATCTGCTCTTTTATTGCCTTGGTAAGCAAATCTCTGGGAAGAAGCTCGTTTGCAAAACGCTCCATATCTTTATTATAAAGTTTAGCGCCTTCTCCCCTTACCGACTCTGAAATAAGAAAGCTTCTTTCCGATTCTTCCTCGGAATAAAAGGTGGTGGGATGAATCTGAACATAATCTATATTCTCAAGATCCACACCATGCTTTATGGCTATTGCTATCGCATCTCCCTTAAGGTGCCTGAAATTGGTTGAATGACGGTATAATCCTCCTATTCCACCGCAGGCAAGAACCGTGAATTCAGCCGCAACGGCACATAAAGAATTATCCGGCATTGCAAGAACCGCACCTACGCACTCAGAATCTTTTACTATTATATCAAGCAGAGTTGTATATTCAAGAATGGTGATATTACTTCTTTTTTTTGCCTCCTCAAGAAGCTTCGAGGTTATTTCCTTACCGGTAATATCATTATGGAAAAGAATACGGTTATCTGAATGACCGCCTTCTCTTGTATAGTTGAAGCTGCCATCCTCGTTTTTGGCAAATTTTGCACCGTAGCTGACAAGATCTTCTACAACCGACATTGAAGAACGTATCATAATTGAAACACTTTCAACATCATTTTCATAATGCCCTGCCTTCAGGGTATCATTAAGAAAGGATTCAAAATCCTCTTCGCTTTTAAGCACGCATATACCGCCCTGAGCAAGAAAGGAATCGCTGCTTTCAGCATCCGACTTTGTTATTACTGTTATTTTCTTTTCGGGCGGAAGCTGGAGAGCGCAGTAAAGCCCCGAGCAACCCGTTCCTGCAATAAGTATATCAGTTTTCATATATCCTCCATAACTGAATTATTCGGTGTCTCTTTTTAATTCCGCACTATTTTCCTTATCCTTAAGCTGAATAAATATACCCAGGACAATAATAACCAGACCGCAGAGAGCATTAAGGGTTATTTCTTCTTTAAGAAAAATGCGGGTCCATACGCACGAAAGAAACGGCGTTATATATGCCAGATTGGATATTTTTGCTGTATTTCCATTTGCAAGTGCTGTAATCCAGCAGGTGGTGGCAACAGCAACAGTAAATATCCCATTCCATAAAAAAAACGGAATTTGTGATATACCGGGAATGAACAATGCGCCGTTTAAAGCGTTTATCACAGTAGTAATACAGAAGGTGAAAAAATAACTTATCATAAGTGTGAGGGATTTATCATAGTTCATTTTCTGATTCAGGGATGTAAAAATACCGTAAGAAACAGCTCCCGCAATACATAATCCCGCACCATTCAGCGTCTGAATATCAATTCCGTTCCGTGAGCCTCCGGTTACAACAATTACACCAAAAAAAGAAACTGTAATTGCTATAATCTTTCTCAAGGTGAGCTTTTCCTTCAATATAAAGCAGGCACATATAACGCTCATAACCGGCCACATATAGTTAATAATAAACGCCTGGGATGCAGGCATTATATCGGTTGCGGAATAGTAGAATATGTAATAAAAAAAGGTTCCCGGCAATCCGATACACGTCATTATGAGGTAATCCTTGAATTTGTAACCTGCTTTAAGCTTTCCCTGATAAAGGTTCATAATAAACAAAAAAGCCCCGGCAATAAGTGCATTCATCCATAAAAGTTGAATACTGTTAAGATCATTCAGCAAGAACTTACATGTAGTTGCGACCGTTGACCAGCATAAAATAGCTATCCCGGCAAGTAAATACGTTTTTTTCATATGTTCCTTCTCCCTGACATTAAAGATATTTTCCAAAAACAGCAATGTTTTATGAATACGACACATAAGTTTCTGATTTGAAACTACCAGGTGATATTCTATCACAGCATATTTGTTTTTTCAAGGAATATGTAAACTTTTGTGTAAACTTTATTGACTTTTGACGAAAAATGGAATATAATACACCCCATATATTGATTTAATAACGATACCCGGAGGATAAAATGCGAAACATAAAAGAGATACAGGAAGAAATAATAAAGCTTAAAAAGGAA